>DASSTH010000595.1:0-11512 GCA_035708025.1 Nakamurella sp.
GTGCGCTGCTTGTTCATCACCTCGTCGTACTTGAGCACGTTCTTGCGGATCTCGAAGTTCTGCTGCTCGACCTGCGTCTGCGCGCTCTTGATCGCCTTGGAGACGAACTTGTGCCCGATCGGCATGTCGTCCGGCATCCGCAGCCGGGTCATCATCATCTCGACGGTGCCGCCGCCGACCCGGCGCATCAGGTCGTCCCCCAGCGACAGGTAGAACCGGGACTCCCCAGGGTCGCCCTGCCGGCCGGTCCGGCCGCGCAGCTGGTTGTCGATGCGCCGCGACTCGTGCCGCTCGGTGCCCAGCACGTACAGGCCGCCCACCGCGCGCACCTTCTCCGCCTCCACGGCGGAGCGCTTCTTGGCCTTCTCCAGCGCCTCCGGCCAGGCCGCCTCGTACTCCTCCGGGGTGTCCACCGGGTTCAGGCCCTGCTCGCGCAGGTCGGCGTCCGCGGTGAAGTCCGGATTGCCGCCGAGCACGATGTCGGTGCCGCGGCCGGCCATGTTGGTGGCCACGGTGACGGCGCCCACCCGCCCGGCCTGGGCGATGATCGCCGCCTCCCTGGCGTGGTTCTTGGCGTTCAGCACCTCGTGCGGGATACCCGCCCGCAGCAGCAGCTTGGACAGCCGCTCGGAGTGCTCCACGCTGGCGGTGCCCACCAGCACCGGTTGGCCCTTCTCGTGCCGCTCGGCGATGTCCGCCACCACGGCGTCGAACTTGGCGTCCTCGGTCTTGTAGATGATGTCGTCGGCGTCCACCCGGATCACCGGCTTGTTCGGCGGTACCGGTACCACGCCCAGCGTGTAGGTGGAGTGCAGCTCGGCGGCCTCGGTCTGGGCCGTGCCGGTCATGCCGGCCAGCTTGTCGTACAGCCGGAAGTAGTTCTGCAGCGTGATGGTGGCCAGCGTCTGGTTCTCGGCCTTGATCTCCACGCCCTCTTTGGCCTCGATGGCCTGGTGCATGCCCTCGTTGTACCGGCGGCCGTGCAGCACCCGGCCGGTGAACTCGTCGACGATCAGCACCTCGCCGCCGACCACGATGTAGTCCTTGTCCCGCTTGTACAGCTCCTTGGCCTTCAGCGCGTTGTTCAGGAAGCCCACCAGCGGCGTGTTGACCTCCTCGTAGAGGTTCTCGATGCCGAAGGCCTTCTCGACCTTGGCCACGCCCTCCTCGGTGACGCCGACGGTGCGCTTGGACAGGTCCACCTCGTAGTCGATGTCCTTGCGCAGCCTGGGGGCCAGCCGGGCGAACTCGGTGTACCACTTGCTGGACTGGTCGGCCGGACCGGAGATGATCAGCGGGGTGCGCGCCTCGTCGATCAGGATGGAGTCGACCTCGTCCACGATGGCGTACCGATGCCCGCGTTGCACCAGGTCGGCGGCCGACCAGGCCATGTTGTCCCGCAGGTAGTCGAAGCCGAACTCGTTGTTGGTGCCATAGGTGATGTCCGCGTTGTAGGCGGCGCGGCGCTGCTCGGGCGGCATCTGGGCCAGGATGACGCCGACGTCCAGGCCGAGGAACCGGTGTACCCGGCCCATCCACTCCGAGTCGCGCTGCGCCAGGTAGTCGTTGGTGGTGACGATGTGGACGCCGTTGCCCTCCAGCGCGTTCAGGTACGCCGGCAGCGTGGAGACCAGGGTCTTGCCCTCACCGGTCTTCATCTCGGCGATGTTGCCCAGGTGCAGCGCGGCGCCGCCCATCAGCTGCACGTCGAAGTGCCGCTGGCCCAGCGTCCGCTTGGCCGCCTCCCGGACCACCGCGAACGCCTCCGGCAGCAGGTCGTCCAGCGTCTCGCCGTCCGCCAGCCGCTGCCGGAAGGTGTCGGTGTGCTCGCGCAGCTGCGCGTCGGTGAGATCGACGTAGTCGTCCTCGAGGGTGTTGATGTGGCCGGCGATGGCGGCGAGGCGCTTGAGGGTCTTGGCCTCGCCGGCGCGCAGCAGTCGGGACAGCACGTTGTCATCCTCAGTCGGTTGTGAACGCAGTCGTTCGTGACGTCACCCCGGCGGCACCCGGACCGGCCGGATCACCGCTGCCGCCCGGGGGTCCGAGCAGCATCCTCAAGGCCCGGGTGGTGTCCCCGGCACCCCCATGGTAGGCGCATATCGGACTCGGGCGGTCCGGTCCGGTCGGTCCGGCGGGCCGGCCGGGGGGTCGATCAGGCCAGCCGCAGCAGCCCGTAGTCGAATCCCTTCCGCCGGTACACCACGCTGGGCCGCCCCGACTCGGCATCGTTGAACAGGTAGAAGTCGTGCCCGACCAGTTCCATCTGGAACAGCGCCTGGTCGACGGTGATCGGGTCGGCGGGGTGGTCCTTGATGCGCACGATCCGGCCGGGCCCGCTGTCCTGGTCGGCCGCCTGCCGGTTCCGGTCCGGCTCGACGGTCTCCTGCTCCGGCTCCGGCCCGGCCGAACCGTTCAACCCGCCCGCCGGCTGCGGACCTCCCGGGACCGCGCCGGCGGCCACCGCGGCCAGCGGGGCGCGGGAGGTGACGCGGCTCAGCCGCCGCCCGCGGGCCTTGCGCAGCCGGGTGTCCAGCTTGTCCACGGCCAGATCCAACGCGGCATAGAACGACTCGGCGGCGGCCTCGGCGCGCACGGCCGGCCCGCGCCCGGTGACGGTGATCTGCACCCGCTGCTTGTTCTTGGATTGCCGGGGATTGCTCTCGTGCGACAGTTCGACGTCCACCCGCGCCATCTTGGGGTCGTAGCGCTCGGTTCGGGCCAGCTTCTCCGAGACGTGCACCCGGAAATGGTCCGGCACCTCGACGTTGCGGCCCTTGACGACGATGTCCACATGTCCTCCCGAGGTCGTGCGGGCGGTCGTGTTCCGGCCCGCTCGTTCGCACCCTGACGTTCCCCCGGGGTGCCGCGGCCCCTTTCAGCCGGTGGACCCCGGTACACCTTCGAACCTACCGGCCCGACGGTGCCGCGCAACACGGTCCAACGTCATGTTCCCGGGCACCGCGGGACGTTGCGGGCGCGACGCCCAGCACCGCCGGCCGCAACGCCGGCACCGCCGCCAGCACCAGCGCACCCACCACCCGTTGTCCGTACCCGTGCAGCGCCGCCAACGACGCGGTGACGGTGGCGCCGCTGGTCAGCACGTCGTCCAGCAGCACCACCGCCGCCCCCGGCGGTGGCGATCCGCGGGGCAGGAAGCGCACCCGGCCGGCCAGGTTCGCGGCGCGCTGCGCGGCATCCAGCCCGACCGAGTCGCGGGTGCCACGGGCCAGCACCAGGCACCGCGCGACACCCGTCGGTGAGCCTTCCGCCGCCAGCACGGCCGCTGCCGCCCGGGCCATCGCCAGCACCGGATCGCCGCCGCGGGCGCGGGCCGCCGAGCGCCGGGTGGGCGCCGGCACCAACCACAACTCGGTGGGCAACACCCCCGACGCTTGCAGCCGGGCCAGGCCGGTGCCCAGCGCCCGGCCGAGCAGCGGCGGCAGGTCGCGGCGGCCGTGCTCCTTGCCGGCCAGCACCGCGGCGCGCACCGGTCCGGAGTAGCGGGTCAGCGCATGCACCGGCGGCGCGGCCAGCCCGGCGCGGGCCAGCCGGTCCAGCGCGGCATCCGGCAGGGCCACCGCCCGGGGCCGCCCGGTCAGGGTTGCCGCGCACGGGTCGCACCACGGCACCGGGGCGTGGCAGCCCGGACAGGTGCGGGGCAGCACCAGGTCCAGCGCGGTCTCCCAGGCGGCGCGCAGCATCGCTCCAGCGTGGGGTGGCGGGCCGGATCGGTGTGGCCGCGGTCCGCTCGCGCCTGTGGATGACCGGCAGGCCGGCCGGCCGATTGTGGATGACCGGCGGACCGGCCCGCCGAGGGTGGGCGGCTCCGCGGACGCCCGGCGGGTGAAGGACGATGGCTCCGCGGACGCCCGGCGGTCGCGCCGGCCGACGGCGGACGGTCCCGCGGATCAGCCGGTCGCCCGCTCGACCAGATCCAGCAGGGCGCCGGCGTAGGCGTCCTCGGCGACCGGGGCATGGAAGGACCGGTCCGGACCGCCGCGGGACGCGATCAGCACCTCGAAGTCCTGCTGATCCGCATCTCCGTCACCGCTGGTCGCCGGGCGCACCTGCAGCCGGCGGAACGCGGGACCGAGCAGCTGCCGCAACTGGTGCTCGGCCGGCAGCCACACGGCATCCGCCGCCTGCACCGAGTCCAGCGCCCACTCCGTCGTGCCGTTGAACCCCAGCACCGGCCCGGTCGGGCGCTGGTGCACCTCGATGGTCATGTCCGACAGGGTGAACACCTGCCCCAGCAACTCGGGCTGCGGCACCGCGAACCGGTCGCCCGGCCGGGGATGCCACACCAGCCCGGCCGCCTTGAGCCGCATCGCCAGCTGCAGGTCGATCATGCCCACCAGTGTGGACCGTCCGCCCGCGCCGGGGACCGGCCGCGGGCGGCGGTGTCAGTTGGGGTAGAACGGCGCGCTGCCCACCAGGTAGTTCGGCGGGTTGGGCGGCACCCACTCGCCGGACGTCGGGGAGCCCTGCAGCTGCCAGACGTGCCCGCCGAAGGAGATCAGCAGGGGCTGGTCGGTGTCGGCCGCCGCGTCGGATCCGGCGGTGGCGATGGAGTCCACGTCACCGAAGATCCCGGAGGTGGTGACGGCGTCCACGCTCTGGCCGTCCACCGACACGTCGAACACCGTGCGGTACGGACTCCGGGTGCCCTTGGCCGCGACCACCAGCCCGTTGGAGTCCGCCCACCGCACCGGTCCGACGTCGGTGAGGTCGCTGCGCAGCTCGTGCAGTCCGGTCACCGCGAGGCCGTGGTGGTCCGGGTCGTCCGTTCCGGGTGCCCGGGCGCCCGTGCTGGCCGGTGCGGCGGAGCCGTCGGTGGTCGGGGTGATGACGCCGAGGTACAGCTTGCCGCCCGCCACCACGGCGACCCGCACCCCGTCCGGGCTGAGGGCCAGCGCGGTCACCGGACCCTTGCCGGCCAGGTCGGGGGCGGACACCCGGGACCACGTCGGTGTCCCGGACGTGATCGACACCCGGTAGATCTCCGGCTGGGTGGCACCGTTCTGCACCGTCCAGGCCTCGTCGCCCCAGCGGGTGAAGCTGGGCATGGTCAGGGTGTCCGCCTTGAGCACCGTCACCACGTTCTGGTTGTCGAACGGCCGGCCCACCATCAGCTGCTGCCCGCCGTCCGGGCTGGCCGCGACCACCGCCAGCGCGCCGGACGCGGCCGACAACGCGGCCGACCGCACCTGCACGGATCCGGTGCCCACCGTGCCCCAGATGGGCGTCGAGTCAGACAGCCGCAACACCGCGCCGCTGGGGTCGATGTAGTAGGCGTCCGACACCGCCTGCGCCGACCCGGGAACCACATCCGGGCTGAAGTTCTGCACGTTGGTCCAGTTGTACACATCGGAGGACGGCCCGGCCGACGCGCTGGCGGTGGACCCGGATCCGTCCGGCCCGGACCCGCCGGAGTCCAGCGGCAGGCCGTTGATGGTGATGGCCACCTGCTGCACGTCGGTGTACAGCGTCCAGACGATCTGGGCGACCAACCCGAGCCGGGCCGCCGGGGTGGTGGGCGCGACGCCCTCCAGATCGATGTGCGCCACCCCGGACTTGTCGGTCTGCACGTTGGACTGCAACTCGGCGCCCGGTCCCAGCTGGGTGCGGGCCGCTCCCGCCAGGGTCGCGCTGGGACCCCCTAGCAGCAGGTCCATCAGGCGGTTGGCCGATAGGTCGGCGGTGCTGGCGCTGGGCACGTAGCGCAGGTCCGGGACCACCACCCGCCCGGTGGAGTCGAGGAAGTAGACGGTGCGCGGGCGGAAGGCGGTGCCGAAGTCGTTCTGGGTGATCAGCACGTCCGCGGGCGGATCGCTGATCCGCCACTGGCCGTCGACCTTGGACAGGTGCATCGTCACCGAGTACTCCCGCCCGGCCACCGGTTGGTAGGAGCGGTCCTGGTTGAGCCGGCCGATCTGCGTTCCGGTGACCGTCACCCATCCCGGATGGTCCGGGTCCGGCCGGGCCTGGAAGGTGTCGGAGAGCACCACCACCGGGGTGGCGCTGGAATCCGCCCGCCAGTCCTTCTGCGCGGCCGGAGTGAGGAACTGCCGGGCCACCACGAACGACTCCCCTGCGGTGTCGTAGTCGGTCAGGGCACTGGCCTGGACGAATTCCCGCACGATCTGCTCCGGTTGCTGGCCGGGGTCCGGGCCCTGCGGGTTGGCGGGGGTCGCCTGGACGGCGATCTTGCGCACGTCCTGCGGTTCGCCGGAGCCCGGGATGGAGGCGCAGCCGACGGTCAACACCGCGGCCAGCACGGCCAGCAGGGCGAGCAGCGACCGCGCCGACAGCAGTGCCGCCAGCGACCGCGCCGGTGCGGCGGGCCGGGATCCCGCCAGTGACGCCGGCAGTGCTCTCGGCGGTGCTCCCGGCCGGCGGCGCATGGGTCGGCGGGTCATGGCCGGCTCCCCAGCACCGGGGCCTCGGTGTCCACCGCGCCCTCGCTCTCCGCGGGCGCCTCGTCGGGGCCGGACCGGGCCGGGGCGTGGCCATCGCCGCGCGCCGATCCGCCGGTCCCGGCCGCCCCGCCCCGCGGCAGGCTCGGCATCGCGCGGGCGGCGTCCACCGCTGCCTCGTCACCGTCGTCCTCGATCCCGCCGCGCAGCGGCAACGGCGAGGTGGACAGCACGAAACCGCGGCGGCGCGGCAGGGTGAGCCGGAACCGGGCGCCCCTGCCCGGGCTGCCCCAGGCCTGCAACCAGCCGCCGTGCAACCGGGCGTCCTCCAGGGAGATTGCCAGACCCAACCCGGTCCCGCCGGTCAGCCGCTGACGCGACGGGTCGGCCCGCCAGAACCGGTTGAACACCAGTGCCGCCTCCCCCGGCCGGAGCCCCACCCCGTAGTCGGTGACGGCCACCGCCAGCGCGTCGTCGTCCGCCGCCAGCTCCACGTCCACGACGCCACCCTCGGCATGGTCGACGGCGTTGTTCAGCAGGTTGCGCAGGATCCGCTCCAGCCGTCGCGAGTCCACCTCGGCCTGCACCGGTTCCGGCGGCAGGTGGGTGATGATGCGGACCCCGGTGGTGGCGGCCACCGGGCCCGCCGCGGCCACGCACGCCACCACATGCGAGCGGACGTCGACCGACTCGGCGTTCAGCTCGGCCATGCCGGCGTCGTGCCGGGAGATCTCCAGCAGGTCGGCCAGCAGCGACTCGAACCGGTCCAGCTCGTCCACCAGCAGTTCGGTGGCCCGGGACAGGTGGGCCGGGAACTCCTCGCGTCCGGCGTGCAGCGTGTCGGCGGCCATCCGGACCGTGGTCAACGGCGTGCGCAACTCGTGCGAGACGTCCGAGGTGAAGCGCCGTTGCAGCCGGCCGAACTCCTCCAGCTGGCGAATCTGGGCGCGGATCGCCTCGGCCATGCCGTTGAAGGACCTGGCCAGCGTGGTCAGCTCCACCGCGCCGCGCACCGGCATCCGCTCGGCCAGGTCGCCGGAAGCGAGTCGCTCGGCCACCGCCGACGCCCGCCGGATGGGCCGCAGCACGGCGTTGGCCACCAGGAACGCGATGAGCGCCAGCGCCAGGGCCAGTCCCGCGCCGCCCAGCAGCAGGGTCTGCTGGACCACCGCGAGCGTCTTCTGCTCACCGGTGAGCAGGAAGATCAGGTACACCCCGAAGGTGTCGGTGCCGCTGCGGATCACCACCGGCGCGCCCACCACCAGGGCGGGCACCGGCACCATGGCGCCCGCCGCGTTCTTGCGCTGCACGGTGGTGTACTGGCTGGATTCGTAGCCCGCCGCCACCCGGCCACGCAGCTCGACCGGCACATCGTCGATGGGCCCGTAGCTGATGTCCGTGGCGCCGCCCGGCCGCAGCGGTGTCACCACCGGGTCGAACACCCCGGCGTTCGAGCCCTGGGAGCCGTTCTCGACCCGGGCGGGATTGCCCAGGTCCTGGGCCAGCCGGGCCAGTTGCTGCTGCAGCTTGGTCGGGTTGGTCTCCGCCCCCAGCAACTGCGCCTGCGCGGTGATCCTGGCGTTCTCGATCTCCGCGATGGCGGCCGCCTTCTTGTTGGCCAGCAGCCCATCGGTGATCTGCCGCTGCAGCACCACTCCCAGCAGCACCATGACGATGGTCGACAGCACCAACGTCATGGCCACCACCCGCAGCCGCAGCGAGCGGGACCACACCGACAGCAGGCCGCGCAGCCGGTCGGCCAGGCGACGTGCGCCGTCCCACCGGCTCGTCCCGCTCATCACTCCGCTCTCACGACACTCCGGCCTTGTAACCGACGCCGCGGACGGTCACCACCACCTCCGGGCGTTCGGGGTCCTTCTCCACCTTGCTGCGCAGCCGCTGCACGTGCACGTTGACCAGCCGGGTGTCGGCGGCGTGCCGGTAGCCCCACACCTGTTCCAGCAACACCTCCCGGGTGAACACCTGCCTCGGCTTGCGGGCCAGCGCCACCAGCAGGTCGAACTCCAGCGGGGTCAGCGCGATCGGCTCGCCGTCCCTGGTCACCTGGTGGCCCGGCACGTCGATCTCCACATCGGCCACCCGCAGCCGCTCGGCGCTGCCGGTGTCCCCGCGGCGCAGCCGGGCGCGGATCCGGGCGGTGAGTTCCTTGGGCTTGAACGGCTTCATCACGTAGTCGTCGGCGCCGGACTCCAGCCCGAGCACCACGTCCACGGTGTCGGTCTTGGCGGTGAGCATGATGATCGGCACCCCGGACTCGCCGCGGATCTGCTTGCACACGTCCAGCCCGGACATGCCCGGCAGCATCAGGTCCAGCAGCACCAGATCGGGTCGCACGTCGTGGAACGCCTCCATGGCTCGGGACCCGTCCCTGACCACCGCTGCCTCGAACCCCTCCCCGCGCAGCACGATGGTGAGCATCTCGGCCAGGGCGGGGTCGTCGTCGACCACCAGGATGCGCGCTCTCATGCCGTCCATGGTGTCATCCCGGCGCGTCCGACGTGGCGCAACAGCGCCGCACGCCGTCCCCGCGAGGATCAACATCCGCCGGCGAGGATCAACATGGCGCCGATCCGGACATACCCGGCGGGAATCCGGGATGTTGATCCTCGCGATCCGGGTTCGCACGCCCCGACCCGCCGGCGGTCGGAACGCCGTGGCACCGCCCACAGCGAGTGGTTCGAACGCCCGGCCGCCCAGCTGCCAGTGGGATCATGGCCTGGTGAGCTTCCCCGGATTTCCGTCATACCCGCCGCCGTGGGGCCCGGTGGCCGCCGATCCCGGGCCCATCCCGCTGCGCCCGCTGTCCGCGGGCGATCTGCTGGGCGCCGGTTTCGGCGTGGTGCGCCGTCACCTGGCGCTGCTCGGGCCGGTGTCGGTGCTGATCGGGGTGCTGTCCTCGGCGGTCAGCCTGGGGATCCTGGCCGGGACCGGGTCGCTCACCGAGTACGCCAGCGGCCGCTGGCTGGACGACGTGATGAACGGTGCCACCACCAGCGTGCCCGTCCCCATGCTGGTCGCCGCCACGCTGGGCACCGTGGTGTCGGTGGTCGGCACCATCGTGGTGTCCGGCCTGGCCGCGGCGTGCGCCGGGGTGGACGCCATGGGCCGGCAGTCGGTGCCGGGCGCGTTGCGCGAGCGGCTCGCCGGCCGGTTGCCCTCGCTGCTGCTCACCTCCGTGCTGGTCGGGATTGCCATCTCGATCGGCCTGGCCCTGGTGGTGGTCCCCGGGGTGCTGATCTACCTGGCCTGGGCGTTGGCGGCCCCGGCGGCAGCGATGGAACGAGCCACCCCCGGCACCGCGCTGCGCCGCTCGGTGCGGCTCACCGTCGGGCACCGCTCCCGAATCCTCGGGATGACGCTGCTCATCGGAGTGATCGCGTTCGGCATCGACGTCGTCGTCACCTCGGTGATCCAGGCCGCGGCCGCATCGATGACGGCGGTCGCGGCACTGGTGCTGTCCCAGGCGATCTCCGCGGTCCTCGCGGCGCTGACCACATCCTGGATCGGCGCGGTGATCGCGCTGCTGTACATCGACATCCGGGTGCGGGCGGAGAACCTGGGTCCGGCGCTACGAGCCTTCGCGGCGGCCGACCGGACGCGGCCGACCGGCGGCCCGGCGCTCGGCTCGGCCTGACCGACACCACCGATCGGTGACGGTGCCGCCGGGTTTGCCGTCACCGCAGCTGTAACACCTCATCCGGCACCGCGACGGTGCCCTGCTCGCCGGGCTCCAGCACGGTCCACCGCGAGAGGTAATCGGCGGCGGCCAGCGACCGGTACATCGCGGCCGTGCGCCGCTGCAGGTCGCCATCGGCCTCGAAGGTGTCCAGCG
Organism: Nakamurella sp.; assembly: GCA_035708025.1. Taxonomy (GTDB): domain Bacteria; phylum Actinomycetota; class Actinomycetes; order Mycobacteriales; family Nakamurellaceae; genus Nakamurella. The sequence goes on from DASSTH010000595.1 coordinate 10,270, forward strand.
CCCGGTGCTCGTGCCGGGCCGCCCGGTCGCGGGCCCGCCGCTCGGCCAACTCGGGCGGGGTGGCCAGCAGCAGTTGGTGGTCCGGCACCGGGATGCCGAACCGGTCGACCTCCAGCGCCCGCACCCATTCCGGGAAGCCGGTGTCCACGTCCGGCCCACCGAGCCGGGCGGCGCCGTAGGCCGCATTGGAGGAGATGTACCGGTCCAGCAGCACGATGTCGTGGCCCGCCTGCAACTCTCGGATCTGGTCGGCTGCGGCGCGCCGGTCCAGCGAGAACAGCAGGGCCGAGCCGTACACCGAGTCGGTCAGGTCGCCGAGCCGGCCGTAGAGCATGTCGCGCACCAGGTCGGCGTGCACGTCGGCGCCGTACCGCGGAAAGGCCAGGGTGGCGACACTGCGGCCTCCGGCCCGCCAGTGACCGGTCAGCGTGCCGGACAGGGTGTTCTTGCCGGAGCCGTCCAGCCCCTCGATGACGATCAGCGTCCCCACGGGACTGCACCCTACGGCCGAGGTCAGCCGGGTCGGTGACGGGCTTCACGCACGCGGCGCAGGCAGAACGCCCGCATCGGCCCCTGCAGCAGGTCCGCCAGGTCGGCGTACCTGGCCGCCGCCCGATCGGTCCGTCCGGCGTGCCAGTCGATGTCCGCCAGCGCGAGCGCGGCGTCCCGGCTGGCGTATCCCGGTCCCTGCTCGACGATCTGCTCCAGCCGGCGCACCAGGCTGCGGCGCCGGTCGGTTTGGTCGGCCGGGTCGGTCCGGTTGCGCAGCTCGGCCGGATCGGCTGGGCCGGCCGCTGGATAGGGCGCGTAGCGCAGCCGATACCCGGCCGCGATCAGCGCGGCCACCTCGACCGCCGGAGACGGCCAGTGCCGGTACAGCTCGGCGTACAGCAGCTCGATCGCCGGCCAGTCGGTGCTCGCGAGATCTGGTGCCACGCAATGTATCCCGCTGATCGCGGCCTCCAAGGCGAACCGGCCCGGCAGCGCCGCGGCCAGCGCCGCGTCAGCCAGCCCCGCGTGGATCAGCGAGGCGTCCCAGCGGGTGCGGTCCACCTCCTCCAGCGGCAGCGCGGAGCCGTCCGGCCCCAGCCGGCCCGGCCGGCGGGCCAGCCCCAGCCGGATCACCGCGCGCAGCCCGCGCACCTCGGTGTCCTGCGGGTACAGCGTCACCAGTGAGTCGGCGATGGACAGTGCCTGCCGGCTCAGGTCGGTCACCGGATCGATGTCCCGGCGCGGGTCTCGG
>DASSTH010000596.1:0-2556 GCA_035708025.1 Nakamurella sp.
ACGCCGACCTCCACCGGCGCCCCCGTGGTGGCGCCGGTCTCCGCGTCCGGAGGGGTGCCGATGCCCCGCATCGTGCTCCGGTCGGAGTGGGGTTCGATGACGAAGCTGCCGTCCTGCTCCAACCCGCAGCTGGGCCCCACCATGAAGGGCGTCATCATCCACCACACGGTGAACGCCAACGACTACACCCCGGAGGAGGCGCCTGGCATCGTCCGGGCGATCCAGCTCTACCACGTCAAGCAGATGGGCTGGTGCGACGTCGGCTACAACTTCCTCGTCGACCAGTACGGCACCATCTACGAGGGTCGCCGCGGCGGCATCGAGAACCAGGTGCGCGGCGCGCACGCCGGCAACTGGGACGTCAACCTCTACACCACCGGCATCGCCATGATCGGCAACTTCCAGGACGTGGCACCGCCTCCGGCGATGAAGCGGGCCGTGGTGCGCCTGACCGCCTGGCGCCTGTCGATGTTCGGCCGCCGGCCGTTCGGCACGATGACGATCGACGGCATCAAGATGCGCCGGATCTCCGGTCACCGGGACGTGGCGCTGGCCGGGTTCCAGCCGTCGACTTCGACCGCCTGCCCCGGGCAGGTCGCCTACGACTGGGTGCACGCCGGCGGGATGCGCAAGGCGGTCCGCACGGTGATGGACCAGTACCCGGCCCCCACGCCCACGCCAACCCCGACCCCGACTCCCACGCCGACTCCCGCGCCGCCGACCACCAGCCGGCTGGCCGGGCCGAACCGCTACGCGACCGCGTCCGCGATCGCGGACGGCGCCTTCCCGAGCGGGGCGAACGCCGTGTTCCTGGCGTCGGGTCAGCAGTTCCCCGACGCGCTGTCGGCCGGACCGGCGGCGGCCAAGCAGCACGGCCCGGTCCTGCTCACCCGGTGGGGGAGGCTTCCCTCCGAGACCGCGACCGAGCTGCAGAAGCTGGGGCCGTCGACCGTCTACATCGTGGGTGGGCCGGCGGCGGTGTCCAACCGGGTCGCCACCAAGGTGAGCCAGTACGCCGGCCGCGTCGTACGCCTTGCCGGTGACAACCGCTACGCCACCGGGGTGGCCGCCACCAAGCGGTTCTGGGGCGCGGGCACCGGGACCGTCTACCTCGCCTCCGGGGCGAACTACCCCGACGCGCTGTCCGGCGGCGCGCTGGCCGCGCACAAGGGCGCACCGATCCTGCTGTCCCAGCCCGACGCGCTGCCGGGCGTCGTCACGAGCGAGCTGAAGGCACTGGCGCCGAGCCAGGTGGTGCTGCTCGGCGGCGCCGGCGCGCTGACCCGGGCCGTCGCGCGCCAGGTGCGGAGCGCGCTGCCCTCGGCGAGCGTGACACGGATCGCCGGGCCGGACCGCTACGGGACCTCCGCGGCGGTGGCCTCGGCCGGCTGGTCGAGCGCCAACCAAGTCTACTTCGCGGTGGGCACGGACTTCCCCGACGCGCTGGCCGGTGTGCCCGCCGCCGCGGTGCACCACAGTCCGCTGCTGCTGACGAACAGCAGCTGCCTGCCCACGCCGGTGCACGACGTGGTCAAGGTCCTGGACCCGAGCAGCGAGGTGCTGCTCGGGGGTGCCGACGTGCTCGGCTCGAACGCTCCGACCGCGGAGTGCCCCTAGCCGCCGCCGGCCTCAGTTGCATCACGATTCACCCGGAAACGAAGGGATGGCCTGGGGAGCGCCTAGCGTCCTTCCTGTGAACCTCGTCAAGGTGGCCCGCCGTCTCGTCGCGCCGGCCCTGCCCCTGGTCGCCGTACCCCTGCTGCTCGCCGGCCCCGCCAGCGCGCAGACGCTGCACGGGACCGACACCGGGCACGATGTGCAGAAGTTCGACATGTCCGCGTTCACGCACAAGGTCGCGCCGGCCCACGCCGACGCCGACCTGTTGCGGTACACCGTGGACTACGGTCCGCGCGCCATCCGGGTCACCGAGACCTACCGCGCCCTCGACCACAGCGAGCCGTTGCTCGCCGTCGGTGGCACCTTCAAGCTGCCGGACGGCTCGACCCACGACCTGGTCCTCAGGGCCCAGAAGGGGAACTGGCGGGGCACCGCCAAGCTCCAGCACCGCCCGGCGTGCGCGATCAGGCACCACCTCGACTATGCCAAGGCCCAGTCGGTCATCGTGGTTCCGGCCAGCTGCCTCGGCACCCCGGCCTGGGTCCGGTTCGCGGCCGCCGCGGTGACGACCGACCACTGGAAGAAGCCGACCTACTTCTACGCCGACGCCGCCCCCGCCAAGTCGGTCACCCAGGACCGCTACACCGCGCGGATCTTCCGCGGCTGAGCCGCTCTCCTTACCGATATCGACACGATATCGGTAAGGGTCAGGCCTCGGTGAGGCCGTCGGCCGCTTCGCGGTAGAGGGCGCCGGTCTCAGGGCAGGTCCAGGTGCCGTCGCCGGCGTCCTCCAGCTGCCGGCCGGCCTTGCCGACCCAGCCGATCTGCCGCGCCGGGACACCGACCACGAGCGCGAAGTCCGGCACGTCCTTGGTGACCACGGCGCCGGCGGCCACCATCGCCCACCGGCCGACCCGCACCGGCGCCACGCACACCGAC
>DASSTH010000597.1:0-2173 GCA_035708025.1 Nakamurella sp.
GCCACGCTCAACCGGCCGGCGGCCGCGGTCTACAGCGCCGGCCTGCAGTCCGGCCAGTTGGTCGGGCCGGACGGCCAGCCGCTGACCCCGGACGCGATCGCCGCGGGCCAGTCCCAGTTGGCCGACGCCTTCGGCTCCACGTTCTGGGTCGCGCTGGTGCTGATCCTGCTGTGCCTGGTGCCGTCGATGTTCCTGCCGCGGCGCAAGCCGGCGCTGACCGGTGAGCAGCAGCAGGACCTGCAGGCTGGCGAGACCCCCGTGGTGCCCATGCACTGACACGCACCGCACGAACGACCGGCGCCCCTCGCCCCAGGCGGGGGGCGTCGGCGCATCCGGAGGTGGTGGTCGACGGCCCGAGGCAGCGGGCGCTGCCATGTCCGATTCCCGCCAGCAGTGCCGGCCGTCGGCTGGCACAGTAGCGGTATGGCCTTGAATTTCGACGTCGCCTACCGGGCGGTCACAACCAGGGACGCCCGGTTCGACGGGCAGTTCGTCACCGCCGTGCGGACCACCGGCATCTACTGCCGGCCGGCCTGCCCGGCCCGCACCCCGCACCGGCGCAACGTCAGCTTCTTCCCCACCGCCGCGGCGGCGCAGTCCGCCGGCTACCGCGCGTGCCGGCGCTGCCTGCCGGACGCCGCGCCGGGCTCACCGGAGTGGAACCTGCGCGCGGACACCGTGGGCGCCGCGATGCGACTGATCGGTGACGGGGTGATCGACCGGGAAGGCGTCCCGGGACTGGCGCGCCGGCTGGGCTACTCCGAGCGGCACCTGGCCAGGATGCTGGTCGCGGAACTGGGCGCGCCACCGCTGGCGCTGGCCAGGGCCCGCCGGGCCGACACCGCCCGCATCCTGCTCACCAGCACGTCCCTGCCGATCGGCGACATCGCCTTCGCCGCCGGGTTCTCCAGCATCCGGCAGTTCAACGACACCATCCGCGAGGTGTACGCCACCGACCCCAGCACGCTGCGGTCGCGCCGGACCGGATCCCCGACACTGCCCGGCACGCTGAGCCTGCGGCTACCGGTGCGCGCGCCGTTCGACGGTTCGGCCCTGCTGGACTTCCTGGCCGCCCGCGCGGTGCCGGGGGTGGAGCGGGTGCACGGCCGCAGCTACGCCCGCACCCTGCGACTCCCGGCCGGGACGGGCATTGTCGAGCTGACCATGCCGCCGCGTGGCGGTGACGAGCCCGCCGGTGGCGGCGCGACGGGCGGCGCCGCGGTCACCGCGGTGCTGCACCTGCAGCACCTGTCGGACCTGGCCCCGGCGGTGGACCGGTGCCGCCGGCTGCTGGACGCCGACGCCGACCCGGTGGGCATCGCCGCCGCGCTGCGCGCCGATCCCGCCCTGGCGCCGTCGGTGGCTGCCGCGCCCGGAATCCGGCTGCCCGGCGCGGTGGACGGCCCCGAGATCGTGATCCGCGCGCTGCTGGGACAGCAGGTGTCCGTGGCCGCGGCGCGTACCGCCGCCGCCCGATTGACGGCGCTGGCCGGCGATCCCGTCACCGACGGCGGTGACGGCCTGACACGGCTGTTCCCGTCCCCGCAGGCCATCTCCGCACTCGACCCGGAGCGCATCGGCGGCCCCCGCCGGCGCGCCGCCGCGATCGCCGCCATCGCCGCCGAACTGGCATCCGAAGAGCTGGTGGTGGACGCCGGGCGGCGCACCGCCGAACTCACCGCCGACCTGATCGCACGACCCGGTATCGGGCGGTGGACCGCCGGATACATCGCCATGCGCGTGCTGGGCGACCCCGACATCCTGCTGGACGGCGACCTGGTGCTGCGCCGGGGCGCCGCCGCCCTCGGCCTGCCGGACGACCCGGCCGCACTGCTGCGGCACGCCGAGCACTGGCGGCCGTTCCGCTCCTACGCCGGGCTGCACCTGTGGCGCAACGCGCCGCCGGTCCGGCGCACCCGATCCGCCCGGCCCGACATCACCGACATCATCGACCACACCGAAGGGCTCGCATCATGATCAGCACCGCCTCCCTGTCCCCGACCACCCGGACCGCCCGGTCGACCGTGTCGGCCGTGCCCACTGCACCCACTGCAGCCCCTGCACCCACCGGGCCTTCTGCGCCTACTGCGCCGATTGCGCGAACCGCGCGGATGGCCACCGTCGCCACGCCCGTCGGACCGTTCACCGTGATCGTCGCCGACCCGGCCGGGGA
>DASSTH010000598.1:0-2380 GCA_035708025.1 Nakamurella sp.
GCAGGCGAACACCTGGGCGCAGCGGTAGGAGCCGACGGTGGAGATGCCCATCTTGCTCATCACCTTGAGCACGCCCTTGCTCAGCGCGCGCACCAGGTTGGCGATGGCCACGTCCGGCGCGACGCCGCCCAGCAGGCCGGACTCGGCCATGTCCTCCACGGTCTCCAGCGCCAGGTAGGGGTTCACCGCGCCGGCGCCGTAGCCCAGCAGCAGCGCGATGTGGTGTACCTCCCGCGCGTCGCCGGACTCCACCACCAGGGCGACCCGGGTGCGGGCCTTGGTGCGGACCAGGTGCTGGTGCACCGCCGAGGTCAGCAGCAGCGACGGGATGGGGGCGTGTTCGGCGTCGGAGTCGCGGTCGGTGAGCACGATGGTGCCGGCGCCGCAGGCGATGGCCTCGTCCACCTCGGCGCGCACCCGTTCGATGGCGGCGGCCAGCGCGGCGCCACCTCCGGCCACCTTGTAGTGCCCGGCGATGACCGCGGCGGCGTAGCCGGGCAGGTTGCCGTCGTCGTTGATGCCGACCAGCTTGGCCAGGTCGTCGTTGTCGATCACCGGGGACGGCAGCAGGATCTGCCGGCAGGAGGCCGGCGTCGGGTCGAGCAGGTTCTGCTCCGGCCCGACGACGCTTTCCATGCTGGTGACCACGGCCTCCCGGATGGCGTCCAGCGGCGGGTTGGTGACCTGGGCGAACAGCTGGGTGAAGTAGTCGAAGATCATCCGCGGGCGGGCGGACAGCACCGCCTGCGGGGTGTCGTCGCCCATCGACCCGGTGCCCTCGGCCGCGGCGGAGGCCATCGGGGTGAGCAGGATCCGCAGCTCCTCCTCGGTGTAACCGAACAGCTGCTGGCGGCGCAGCACCGCCAGGTGACCGGCCACCACGTGCTCCCGGGCGGGCAGGTCGGCCAGCCGCAGCAGGCCGGCGTCCACCCAGTCCCGATACGGCTCGGCGGCGGCCAGGTCGGCCTTGATCTCCTCGTCCGGGACGATGCGGCCGGCAGCGGTGTCCACGCAGAACATCCGGCCGGGCTGCAGCCGGCCGCGGCGCACCACCGACTCCGGCGGGATGGGCAGCACGCCCGATTCGCTGGCCAGCACCACCCGGCCGTCGTCGGTCTGCCACCAGCGGCCGGGACGCAGCCCGTTGCGGTCCAGCACCGCGCCCAGCAGGGTGCCGTCGGTGAAGGTGACGCACGCCGGTCCGTCCCACGGCTCGATCAGCGAGGCGTGGAACCGGGCGAACGCCTTGATGTCCGGATCCATGGACGGGTTGTTCTGCCAGGCCTCGGGGATCATCATCAGCACCGCGTGCGGCAGCGAGCGGCCGGCCAGGTGCAGCAGTTCCAGCACCTCGTCGAAGGTGGCCGAGTCGGAGGCGTCCGGGGTGCAGATCGGGAACGCGCGGGCCAGGTCGCCGGGGATGGCGTCGGTGGCCAGCAGCGCCTCCCGGGCGGTCATCCGGTTGCGGTTGCCGCGCACGGTGTTGATCTCGCCGTTGTGCGCGATGAACCGGAACGGGTGGGCCAGCGGCCAGGCCGGGAAGGTGTTGGTGGAGAAGCGGGAGTGCACCACCGCGATGGCGCTGACCATCCGCGGGTCGGCCAGGTCGGGGAAGAACGGGCCGAGCTGGCCGGTGGTCAGCATGCCCTTGTAGACGATGGTGCGGGCGGACAGCGACGGGAAGTACACGCCACAGCCGGCGGTGACGGAGTCGTGTTCGATGCGCTTGCGGGCCGGGTAGATCAGCCGGTCCAGCGCCAGGCCCTGCGGGCGGGGCGCACCGTCCGCGGGGACCGGCGCGGCCAGGAACAGCTGCTCGAAGGCCGGCATCACGTCCAGCGCGGCCCGGCCGGCGCCGGAGGCCACCGGCTCGGTGGGCACCTGCCGCCAGCCGAGCAGCTGCAGGCCCTCGTCGGCCACGACGTCCTCGATCAGCGCCTTGGCCCGCTCCTTGTCGGCCGGGTCGGCGGGCAGGAAGGCCAGCCCGGCGGCGTAGGCCTCCCCCGGCTCGCCGGCCGGGTCGCGCTCCGGCAGCGGCAGCTGGCACACGGCGCGGAACATCGCGTCGGGCAGTTGCAGCAGGATGCCGGCGCCGTCGCCCACGGCCGGGTCGGCGCCGGCGGCACCGCGGTGGTCCAGGTTGCGCAGCGCCGTGATGGCATCCGCGACGGTGGCGTGGCTGCGCCGGCCGTGGATGTCGACGATGGCGGCCACCCCGCAGGAGTCGTGCTCGAGTGCGGGGTGGTACAGGCCCTGGGGGCCGGGGGCGGCAGAGAACAGCAACGGATCACATCCCGTGCGTGGGGTGCGCTCGCATCTCGCCGACGGCGGCGCCGTTGCAGCGCCGGCGGGCACGAACCATGGATAGCGGTGTCCGGAC
>DASSTH010000599.1:0-2547 GCA_035708025.1 Nakamurella sp.
CCGCGGCATGCACGACCACCGGGGTGACCAGGTCGCCGGCGACCGGCCGGGCACTGGCCACCAGTTGCAGCAGCGCCAGCCCGGCGGTGATCAGCAACACCGGCAGCGGGTAGGTGCGCCTGGCGTACAGCGGTAGCACCAGCACGACGGTCGCCAGCAGCTCGGTGGCGTGGTAGCGGCTGGCGGCGACCAGTCCCAGCACGATCAGCAGGGCGCTGGCCACCACGGCGTCGCCGGCCCACCGGTTCTGCTCGAACCAGCGGTTGACGGCGCTCAGCATGGCCATGAGGGTAGGGCGCTCGCCGGGCGGCGGGATCCACCCGCGGTCTGGGGCGGGATACGACCACGGGCGGAGAGGGGCGTGCCTGGCGGTGATGTCTGGATGCGGGCCCGGCCCGCCGCCGACCGCCCTGCCACCCCGCCGGGGCGATCTCCGGGCGGGTCGTCACCGGCTGACAGGATGGGGACATCGCACCGCAGTCAGGAGGGCCCAGTGCCAGAGTCCACTCCCGCCGGGGCGCCCTCGGCACCGACGGCACCGACGGCTCCGCCGGACGCCACCGGTGCAACTCGGGTGTCGTCGCCGGAGCCCGCGCTGCTGCCGGCGCCGCAGACGCTGCAGCTCGGATCGGGCAGCTTCCTGCTCGACGCCTCCGCGACGGTGACGGTGCAATCCGGGGCGGAGTCCGCCGCGGACCTGCTGCGCCGCTCCCTGCGACCGGCCACCGGCCTGGCCTTCCCACCGGCCGGCACTGGGGGCACGGTCACCATCGGCATCGACCCGGCAGTCGGACCGAACCCCGAGGCCTACACGGTGGATGTCACCCCGGACGGGGTCCGCCTGGTGGGCGCGTCACCGTCCGGCGCCCGTCACGCCGTGCAGACGCTGCGCCAGTTGCTGCCCGCCGGCACGATCGGCCGCGGACCGGTGGAGGCCGGCGGCCTGGCCGTGCCGCAGCTGCACCTGGCGGACGCTCCCGCGCTGGGCTGGCGCGGCGGGATGCTGGACGTCGCCCGGCACTTCATGCCCACGGAGTTCGTGCTGGAGTTCCTGGACCTGTTGGCGCTGCACAAGTTCAACGTGCTGCACCTGCACCTGACCGACGACCAGGGATGGCGGTTGCCGGTGCAGCGCTATCCCCGCCTCACCGAGGTGGGCGGGTGGCGTCCGGGCAGCATGGTCGGCCACTGCGACCGGCAGCCGCCCGGCACGCCGGAGCACGACGGCATCCCGCACGGCGGCAGCTACAGCCGCGCCGAGATCGGCCAGATCGTCCGCCGCGCCAGCGATCTGGGCATCATGGTGGTTCCGGAGATCGACCTGCCCGGGCACACCCAGGCCGCCGTCGCCGCCTACCCCGAGCTGGGCAACTTCCCGGACCGCGCGGTGCCGGTGCGCACCGGCTGGGGCATCAGCACCCACGTGCTGAACATGCAGCCGGCGACCGTGGACTTCTGTCGCAACGTGCTGGACGAGCTGGTGGACCTGTTCCCGGCACCGTACGTGCACCTGGGCGGCGACGAGTGCCCGCGGGCCGAGTGGCGAGCCAGTGACGCCGCGTTGCAACGGGTCTCGGAGCTGGGACTGGAGTCGGTCAACCAGCTGCAGGGCTGGTTCCTGACCGAGCTGACTGCGCACCTGGCCGGGCAGGGCCGCCGGATGATCGGCTGGGACGAGATCCTGGACGCCGGCGCCCCGCCGGACGCCACCGTGATGTCCTGGCGCAACGAGCGCGGCGGGATGGCCGCCGCCCGCGCCGGCATGGACGCCATCATGGCGCCCAACCGGGACACCTACTTCGACCATTACCAGGCGGAGCCGGCCGGCGAGCCGTTGGCCATCGGCGGGCTGACCGACATCGAGCACGTCTACTCCTACCGGCCGATCCCGGCCGAGCTGGAACCCGATGCGGCGCAGCGCATCCTGGGCTCGCAGTTTCAGCTGTGGACCGAGTACATGTCCACCCCGGCGCACGTGCAGTACATGGCGTTCCCGCGGGCCTGCGCGCTGGCCGAAGTGCTGTGGACCGGCCGCACCGACCCGGCCGACTTCTTCGGCCGCCGGCTCCCGCAGCATCTGCGCAGGCTGGCCGCCTTGGGGGTCAACTACCGGCGGTGACGACCTCCGGGCCGGCCCCCGTTCCTGCCGGATCCGCTCCGCCCCCGGCATGCACGACCGCGCCGCCGCATGCACGAAGTGTGTCACTCCAACAACATCCGTCACATTTTCGCGTCGATCATGCATGCGAGCGAAGTTGATCCATGCGGATGGCCGATCCGGGATGGGGAAGAACGGCGGCCGGTGCGGTGGCGGATTAGGCGGCGATCGGCCGGAACGAATCGGCGGCGGATGCCAGGATGTCCGACCATGCCCCGAACACCGCGGAGCAACCGTCCACCGGCGTGACCTGCCACCCGAAGTGCCGTTCGGTCACCGCTCGCACGTGTCCGAGCGTGGTGCCGGTCTCGTCCCGGCCGTGCCAGATCTGCACCGGCGCCACGCAGTTCACCCGCTCCCAGTCCGGCTGCGGCGGTGCCACCGCGGGA
>DASSTH010000600.1:0-6518 GCA_035708025.1 Nakamurella sp.
CTGGCGCTCTACCAGGCGACCGGTGAGGTGGACCGGTTGCGGCTGGCCGTCGCGGCGCTGGAGGAGATGCTGGTGGCGTACCGCGCGGAGGACGGCGGCTGGTTCGACACTCCAGCCGGTGACGGGGATCCGCGCGGATCGGTGAGCGAAGTTTCTGCTCATGACACGGCCGGCGGGGCGTCTGCAGGTTCCGGCCCGGCGGGCGGTGCTCCAGTGATCCTGCGGCCGCGGGACCCCACCGACGGTGCCGCCCCGTCCGGGGCGTCCGCGGCGGCCGACGCGCTGCTCACCGCGTCGGCGCTGACCGGCTCGTCGGAGTTCCGGGTCGCCGCCGAGCAGACTTTGGCCATGGTCGGCACGCTGGTGCTGCGGTTCCCGCGATCGGCCGGCTGGCATCTGGCGGTGGGGGAGGCGCTGGCGGCCGGACCGCTGCAGGTGGCGGTCAGCGGACCGGCCGGTCCGGACCGGGACGTGCTCGCCGCGGCGGCGCGGCGCGGGGCACCGGGTGGGACGGTGATCGAGGTCGGCCACCCCGACGCGCCCGGCCGGCCGCTGCTCGCCGACCGGCCGGCGGTGTCCGGGCGTCCCGCGGCGTACGTGTGCCGGGGCTTTGTCTGCGACCGGCCGGTGACGACGTCCAGCGAGCTGGCGGCAGTCCTCGGCCGCTGAAGACACCCCGGCTCTTCGGGACGCGCGGGGCACGGCTGACCTGTCCCCGCTGCCTCAGCGTGCGCCGGTGTTCGCGGGTCCAATATGCGGTTTCGGCCCATCCGAAGCGCAGAACCGCACTATGGACCCGCGAACTTCGGTGCGTGTCGCCCCGGGGTGCGCTCACGGCGAACGACCCTTGCCGCCCCAGGTCTGTAAGCGTGTAATCAAGTAAGCACACTTGCAGACACGAGGAGGCACTGACATGTGGGGTCAAGCGATGGGTGGGCGCGGCCGGATCCGCGCCATGCAGGAACTGCCGGACGCCACCGACGCGCCCGGCTGGTTCGCCGGCCGGCTACCGGACGGCTGGTTCACCGTGACCCCGCGCGTCACCGTCGACCGGGACGAGATCCTGGTCGTCGGCACCCTGCCTGACCTGGACGGTGAGTTCCCCGACGCCGCCGCGAGGGCGGCAGCCGAGGAGGGACGCATCGCCCGGTTCCGGGAGGAGACCCGCGAGGAGCGGATGGACATCGCGAGGCAGGCCCAGCACCGGTATGTCCGGGAGGTCTCCTGGGGCGCCCGGGTGGGCGATACCGAGCGGTTGTTCACCACCGTCGCGGCGCCGGTGATGACCAGGCTGCGGCAGCCGGAGCGCCAGGTGCTGGACACCCTGGTCGACTCCGGAGTGGCCCGGTCTCGCGCGGATGCGCTGGCCTGGGCGGTGCGGCTGGTGGGTCAGCACGCCGAGGAATGGCTGGGCGACCTGCGTGAGGCGATGCAGCAGGTCAACCGGCTGCGCCAGCAGGGGCCGGACCTGGGCTGAGCCGCCGGAAGTCCAGCAGCGGCCGGACCAAAGCTGGGCCACCGTGGTCGCGGCAGCGGCCGGAGCTCGGCTGGCCGCCGTAGTCACAGCGGGGCCGGACCACTAGTCCGATGTTCGCGGGTCTGACGCACGCCCTTCCGGGCATTCCGGCGCGGGTTCGCGCTTCAGGCCCGCGAACATCGGCTTTCGCGGCTCAGTACAAGACCAGCCAGATGCCGATGCAGTGGCAGATCGCCGCGGCGGTCACGCAGGCGTGGAAGAACTCGTGATACCCGAAGGTGGCCGGCCAGCCCCGGGGCCGCCGGGTCGCGTAGAACACCGCGCCGACCGAGTACAGGACTCCGCCGACGATGATCATCACCAGCGCCGCGACCCCGCCGCCGTGCAGCAACCCCGGCATGACGAAGATCGCCACCCAGCCGAGCGCCAGGTAGATCGGCACCCCGAGCCAGCGCGGCGCGGACGGCCACAGCATCTTCAGCGCCACCCCGCCGGCCGCGCCCGCCCACACCACCGCCAGCACCACGGTGCGGGCCGGTTGCTCCAGGGCCAGCACCGCGTACGGGGTATAGGTGCCGGCGATGAACACGAAGATCATCGAGTGATCCGCGCGCTTCATCCAGGTGCGCGCCCGCACCGACGTCCAGGTGTGCCGGTGGTAGGTGGCGCTGATGCTGAACAGCCCGACCACGGTGGCGGCGTACACCGCGCAGGACACCGCCGCCGCGGCACTGACCGTGGTGGCGGCCAGCACGATCAGCGCGATGCCGACCACGCCCGCCACGCCCGCCGACCAGAAGTGGATCCACCCGCGCAGCCGTGGCCGGACGTAGACGGGCGGGCTCGCGGTGGCAGTCGTCACGGCTCCATCGTTGCCCACGATGCCTCAATACCCACCAGGTGGGTGAGTGATTTCCGTCCCCCTGCCGCCGTCCCCATGCCGACCTGATCGCCTGCGGCCCAGGCTCCGGTATCCCGCACAGTGTCCGGCAGTAGGGTCGCAGCCGTGTGGATGCCCTCGCTGCTGTACCGGATCTACGAGCAGCGACTGGTCCGCGGCCTGACCGGTGCCACCATGCCGCATCACGTCGGGGTGATGCTGGACGGCAATCGCCGGTGGGCCCGCAAGGAGGGGTTGGCCACCGCGGCCGAGGGGCACCGGGCGGGTGCGGCGCACATCGCCGACCTACTCGGCTGGTGCCAGAGCCTGGACATCCGGATGGTGACGCTGTGGCTGCTGTCCACCGACAACCTGAACCGGGAGCCGGAGGAGGTCACCTCGCTGCTGGGCATCATCGCGGACGTGGTGGACGAGCTGGCAGCGCCGGGACAGCCGTGGAAGCTGCGGATCGTCGGCTCCATGGAGGTGCTGCCGGAGGAGTTGGCGACCCGGTTGTCCGCGGCCGAACTCCGCACCGCGGACCGTGACGGGATCGAGGTGAACATCGCGGTCGGCTACGGCGGTCGGCAGGAGATCGCCGACGCGGTCCGGTCGCTGCTGCAGACCCGGGCGGATGCCGGGGTGAGCCTGCAGCAGGTCATCGACGAGATGGACGTGCAGGCCATCGCCGACCATCTGTACACCTCCGGTCAGCCGGACCCGGACCTGGTGATCCGCACCTCGGGCGAGCAGCGGCTGTCCGGGTTCCTGTTGTGGCAAAGCGTGCACTCCGAGTTCTGGTTCTGCGACGCCTACTGGCCGGATTTCCGGCGGGTGGACTTCCTGCGGGCGCTGCGCGACTACGCCGCCCGGCACCGCCGGTTCGGTGAGTGACCCGCTGCGTCGCGGCTGTGCAATGTTCGCGGGTTTGATGCTGCGATTTGCTGGTTCCCGGTGCCCGAAACGCAGCATCAAACCCGCGAACATCGAAGGGCGCGTTCTCACCGGCTGCACACGCGATTGTCACGGTTCTGTCCGCCGGGTGTGATGCTGTAGCTGTGGGCGGATCACGCCGCCCCGGTCCGTCGCGACTCGAGGAGGCGAAGACACCATGCGCGGCCAGGCCAAGCTGCTGGTGGTCGACGACGAGCCGTCGCTGCAGGACGTGGTCGCCACGTCGATGCGGTTCCTCGGCTACCAGGTGTCGGTGGCCGGCACCGGCCGGGACGCGGTGCGGCGGGCCACCGAGGAGCGCCCCGACCTGATCATCCTGGACGTGATGCTGCCGGACTTCGACGGCCTGGAGGTGATGCGTAGGGTGCGGGCCTCCGGGCTGGACGCCGGGGTGGTGTTTCTGTCCGCCCGCGACACCCCGGCTGACAAGATCGCCGGGCTCACCGCGGGCGGTGACGACTACGTCACCAAGCCCTTCGGTCTGGAGGAGCTCGCCGCCCGGGTATCGGCGGTGCTGCGCCGGGTGCGGCCGGAGTCCGACGGTGATGAGGTGCTCCGGGTGGCCGACCTCGAGTTGGACCCCGTCACGTACCAGGTCACCAGGGCCGGCGCCGCGATCGAACTGGCGCCCACCGAGTACAAGATGCTGCGCTACCTGATGATCAACGCCAACGTCGTGCTGTCCCGCTCGCAGTTGCTGGAGGCGGTGTGGGGCCCGGACTTCTACGGCGACGACTCCGTGGTGGCGACCTACATCTCCTACCTCCGCCGCAAGATCGACACACCCGGACTGGAACCGATGATCCACACCCATCGCGGCTTCGGCTACGTGCTGCGTGGGGCGCGGCATTAGTCGAGCCATGTCCGGCGGGGAGGGTCGGGACGATCGGCCCGGTGGGCGTCCGCGGCGGGCGCTGAGCCTGCGGGCCCGGCTGATCGCGCTGGTGCTGGTGGTGGCGGCCGCCGCCCTGGTCGCGGTGGACGTGATCATCCCGCTGACCACCCGTGCGGCGCTGATCAACGCCAAGGACCAAACGTTGACGTCCGTGGTGGGCAACCTCAGATCCGCGCTGCAGAACTCCGGCCCGGTGTTCCCGCTGGAGAACCTGGCGTCGATCAGCGAGAGTAACCCGCTCGGCGGCCAGATCGGCTGGAGCGTGGCGCTGGAGTCTGGGACCACGCAGGTGATCGTGCCGATCGCGTCAGCCCCGCGATCCAACCCGGCGGTCCGGCTGACCACCCCCGCCACCGGACCCAGCAGCGTGGGCGACGCGGCCGGCGGCTCCTCGACCTACCGGGTGCTCGGGTATCGGATACCGATCATCGTGCGCGGCCACCAGCAGGCCGGGAACGTGGTCGCCTGGGTACCGCTGGACGACGTGAGCGCCGCGGTGAGCCGCCTGGTGCTGCTGGAGCTACTGATCTCCCTCGGCGTGCTGGTGCTGGTCGGCGGCATCGCCGGCCTGGTGGTGCGCCGCGAGCTGCGGCCGCTGGAGACCATGGCCCGGGCGGCGGACGACATTGCCGCCGGCGACCTGACCCGCCGGGTGGACGCGCACACCCCGGGCACCGAGGTCGGCCGGCTCGGCACCGCGTTCAACGGCATGGTCGACGCGGTGGTCGGCCTGCTGGAGGAGCGGGCGGCCAGCGAGCGCCGGATGCGCCAGTTCGTCGCCGACGCCTCCCACGAACTGCGCACCCCGGTCGCCGCCATCCGCGGCTACACCGACCTGTACCGGGCCGGTGCGCTGCCGGAGGAGGTGGCCTTGGAGCGCGCCATGGACCGGATGGGCTTCGAGTCCCGGCGGATGGGCGCCCTGGTGGAGGACCTGCTCACCCTGACCCAGACCGACGCCGAGACCGCCGCCCCCACCGACCGGGTGGACTTGTTGGCCCTGCTGACCGGGGTGGTGGACGACGCCGCGGTGATCGACCGCAGCCGCACCTGGCGGCTGGCCGGCACCGCGGCCCGGGCCGTGGTGCTGGGCGACCGGCTGCGGCTGCACCAGTTGTTCGCCAATCTGCTGGGCAACGTGCGCACGCACACCGCGGTCGGCACCACGGCCACGGTGTCGGTGTTCACCTCCGAGACGGAGGTGGCGGTCGCCGTCATGGACGACGGCCCGGGCGTCGGTGACGCGGATCTGCACCGGTTGTTCGACCGGTTCTTCCGGGTCGATCCGTCGCGCAGCCGGGAACGCGGCGGTTCCGGGCTGGGCCTGTCCATCGCGGCGGCCATCGTCCGAGCCCACCGCGGGCGGATCAGTGCCGGTCACACGCCCGGCGGAGGATTGACGGTGACGGTGGTGCTGCCGCTGGCGCCCGCCGAGTCCACCGCGGACGGCCAGGCACCGGGCACCCGGGACGCATCGTCGGCCGCGCCGGGCGCGCCGGACGCGTCCACAGCGGGTGCTGCCGGAGGCCCGTCAGCGGCCGGTGCGTCCGCCCTGAACCCGGCCGCACCGCCGGATGCGGCAGCCGTCCGGGCGGATTCCCCGGCCGCCTCGTCACCGGCGGAGCCGAATCCGGCGAATCCCGACGCGCCGGTCGGCCTGACCGATCGCGGTGGCACATCCGGGTAACTTGCAGGTGCGGGAAGCGCGCTCCTGCGGCCCGCACGGGAGGCCCCGAACGATGACGTGCCCCACAGCACGGACTGACAGGGGGCCGGCACCGGGCCCTCGCGGCGGCTCGATCTAGCCCGACCGGACTGGATCGGATCGCAGCAGGGACCACCGGCCCAGCTAGCAGACCGGGTGCGCGGTCCAGCACCCGCGGGAGAGTCCCCGTGGCCGCACGCCGTCCCGCACCGACCGGCAGTTCCGTCTCCACCCCCGCGGCCCCGGCCACCAGACCCGCCCGCCGGCCGGCACCCTCCGTCACCGAACGGCCCACCGGCGACCCCCGCCACACCTACGTCATCGACACCTCGGTCCTGCTGTCCGACCCGTGGGCGGTCAACCGGTTCGCCGAGCACGAGGTCGTGTTGCCGCTGGTGGTGATCGGCGAGCTGGAGGCCAAGCGGCACCACCCCGAGCTGGGGTACTTCGCCCGCGCCGCGTTGCGCATCCTGGACGACCTGCGGATCGCGCACGGCCGGCTGGACGCCCCGGTCCCGGTCGGCCAGGCCGGCGGGACCCTGCACGTCGAGCTCAACCACACCGACCCGGCGGTGCTGCCGGCGGGCTTTCGCACCGACAGCAACGA
>DASSTH010000601.1:0-3275 GCA_035708025.1 Nakamurella sp.
GCGCCCGGTAGACGGTGGCCAGGCCGATCCCGGTCCCGGAATCCCGCAGCGCCGAGTGCAGCTCCTGGGCGGTGACGAACTCCTCGGTGCCGGCCAGTATCTGCAGGATCGCCGCGCGCTGGCTGGTGTTGCGACGCGAGACTGCGACCACCTGGCGACCCTTCCGTGCGCTGCGTGCTGCGGTGACGGGTCCGGCGGGCGCCCGGCCGTCGCCTGCGAGGGTACCGCCGATCGGGCCGATGAGTTAGGCAGCCCTAACTCACCCGCATGTGATCTCCGGGCCGATACCGTTGGCTGGCGGCGGCGCGGTTGGGCACCTGCGGGGTGGAGCGGCCGAGCGACGGCGCCGCCGGGGCGGCACGACACTGGAGGAGGGACCGGATGCCCGGGGCGGGAGGGGGTCGCCGGCGGCTCGGCGCCGGGGTCGGCGCGGTGCTGTCGCTGGCGCTGCTGGTGGCCGGCTGCACCCGGCAGGCGGCGGGCCCGGAAACGCCGTCACCGCCCGGCACCATCACCTCGGTGGTGGGCACCTCCACCGTCACCTCGACCGCGACCACCACCCTGCGCACGCTCACCGTGCCGGGCACGTTCACCACCGTCACCGCGTCGGCACCGGCCGCGTCGACGGCCGGGCCGCCGCCGTCGACCTCGGAACCCGCCCCGGTGCCCGGCAGCTGCCCGTACCTGGCCGACGCCGCCGTGATGGACGCCAACGGGCAGCACACCGGTCAGACCTCGATCATCGACGTGAAGCCCTATCCGGTGTGCATCTTCACCCGGTCCGACGGTGGCTACCTGGCCACCACCCGGATCGTGGTCGCCACGACCCCGGCGCAGGCCGCCGCCGCGGTGAACCAGCACGTGCCGGTGGCGAAGTCGAACCCGGCGCGCTACCCGAAGGGCTGGTCGGGCGGGGCGATGGCCACCCCCGACGGGGTGCCGGGCTATCCCGGGGCCAACTCGATCTATGCGGTCTCCAAGGGCACCATCGCGATCATCGCGCTGTCCAACCAGGCGCAGTCCATCAAGGGCCGGCAGATGGTCGAGCAGATCGTGCAGAACCTCGGGCTGTAGGACCGCCCGGACCGGCCCGTCCAGCCCCACGTGGCAGGATGGCGCACGTGAGCAACAGCTACGGAGACACGTTCGCGACCCTGCACACCAACCGGGGCGACATCCGCATCCAGTTGATGCCCTTCCACGCCCCCAAGACCGTGGCCAACTTCATTGGGCTGGCCACCGGCAGCACGCAGTACCGCGGCGAGAACGCGTCCGGCGGCAGCTCGGGCCCGTTCTACGACGGGGCGATCTTCCACCGGGTCATCGAGGGGTTCATGATCCAGGGCGGCGACCCGACCGGCACGGGCCGCGGCGGCCCCGGCTACACCTTCGCCGACGAGTTCCACCCGGAACTGGCCTTCGACCGGCCCTACCTGCTGGCCATGGCCAACGCCGGGCCCGGCACCAACGGCAGCCAGTTCTTCATCACGGTCGGCAAGACGCCGCACCTGAACCGGCGGCACACCATCTTCGGCGAGGTCGCCGACCAGGCCTCCCGCGACGTCGTGGACGCCATCGCGGCCAGCCCGACCGATCGCAACGACCGGCCGAACGACGACGTGGTGATCAACTCGATCACCGTGCAGTCCGGGGACCAGCCCGGCGCGGCCGCCGAGCCGTCCGGCTCCTGACCCGGACCGCGTCCGAGCCGCCCGCCCGTCACCGCCCGGAGAAGGATCGATGACGGACCCGCCGCCGTACCCCGGTCAGCATCCGCCCGGCCCGTACGGGCAGCAGCCGGGGCAACCCGATCCGTACGGCCCGTTCGGCGGGCAGGCCGGTCAGTATCCCGCGCAGCCCGGCCCGTACGGGCAGCAGCCGGGACAGCCCTGGGCCCCGTCCGGCGGGTTCCCCGGACAGCCCGACCCCGCGTCGTACCCCGGATTCCAGGCCGGACCGCCGTCTCCGCAGCCCGCCGCCCAGGTGTGTACCTGGCATCCGGACCGGCCCACCAGCCTGCACTGCACCCGGTGCGGCCGCCCGGCCTGCCCGCAGTGCCTGACCCCGGCCAGCGTCGGCTTCCACTGCCGTGCCTGCGTCGCGGAGAGCCGGTCCGGGCAGCGGGCCGCGGTCGCCCGCACCATCGCCGGGGCGGTGCACGGGCAGCAGCCGCGGGTCACCACGGCGTTGATCGCGCTGAACCTGCTGGTGTTCGTGGTGGTCGCACTGCAGGCCCGGTCGCTGGTGACCTTCAACGACTCCACGGTGTACAACGGCTCCCTGCTGGTGCCGATGTTCGTGGCCGGCGGCGAGTGGTGGCGACTGGTGTCCAGCGGCTTCCTGCACCTCTCGGTGATGCACATCGCGCTGAACATGCTGGCGCTGTACTTCATCGGGCTGGGCCTGGAACGGGTGCTGGGCCGGTGGCGCTATCTGGCCCTGTACCTGCTGTCCCTGCTGGGCGGCTCGGCGGCGGTGATGCTGTTCGCCGGGGTCACCAGCGGTGCCGCGGGCGCCTCGGGTGCCATCTTCGGCCTGATGGGCGCGCTGCTGGTGACCCTCAAGCGGCTGAAGCTGGACCTGCGGCAGGCCGGGGTGATCATCGCCATCAACCTGTTCGCCACCTTCGCCATCCCGGGCATCTCCTGGCAGGCGCACCTCGGCGGTCTGGTGGTGGGAGCCCTGGTCGGAGCGGCCATGGTGTACGCCCCGGCCGCCCGCCGCAACGTCTGGCAGATCGGCACCTGTGTGGCGGTGTTCGCGGCGCTGGTGCTGATCTTCGTGCTCAAGGACGCGTCGCTGGGGAGCGTGGTCTGCTTCGACACCACCTCGGCCAACGGGGGCTGCCGGCTGCCGCGGTCCTGACCCGCACGTCCACCGCTAGTCCCCCTTCCTCCCCCCGGGTCGTGTGCCTCTCGCAGCGCGCGAGCGCTGCCTGGCACACACGACTCGATCAGGGGTGGCTAACCCGGTCAAAGACGGCGCAGCAGCTGCCGGCACACGTCCGCCGGATCGGTGCCCAGGTCGAACCGGCCGAAGGTCAGCAGCTCGTCGTCGGCGTCGCCGGTGTCGCCAGCGCCGGCCGTGTCGGCAGCGTGGTCGGCCGCCCCGCCGTCCGGCCGCACCTCGATCTCCAGCACCGACGCCCGACGGCCGAACCGGCCGCGCTGCGGTGCGCTGATGCTGTGGATGCGCCCCCAGGGGATCCGCCGGGTGTGCAGCGGTCCGGTCACCGCGATGCCGGTGGTGTCGGCCCGCAGCCGGACCCGGATGCG
>DASSTH010000602.1:0-6907 GCA_035708025.1 Nakamurella sp.
ATCCCCCGAACCTCGCGGTCCTGCTCCCCGGCCGCTCCCGGCTCGCCGACCCGCACCACGGCACTGCCTGCGCCATCGGAGGTCTCGTACTGCACCAGCCACGGCGAGCCCCCCGCCCGCAAGCCGGTGACGGAAACCACCCGCTGCGCACCGACCTGAGCCAGCAACCACTGCTGTGCCCGGTGATCCAACTCCGCCGGAGCCATCCGTCCACCGTACTGGCCGCCCCCTGCGGCGACCCACAACGCCTCACCCTACGTAATACCCGGTTACTCCGCGGATTCACGTCACTGGCGTGATTACGTCACGCACAGTCGTTGACCGCCCATGATCGGGCTCTCTAGCGTGCTGTGAGTCGGCGTCGGGGACCCGCCGGGACGGGTCGGCAGCAGAGGTGGTCGCTTTCATGAGTCGTTGGTTCACAGCACTGTCCGCCGCGGTACTCGTCACCTCGTTGTCGGTGGCACCCGCCTTCGCCTCGACCGGGAACGACCCCGGGCCGGCCGTCGCATCGAGCGCCGCGGCACCGGCCGCGCAGGTGGTCTACAGCCACCTGGATCTCCCGGACGGCCGGTGGGCGCGGGTGTACTCCGACGGCCTGGCGGAGATCCACGGGGCCGACAACCGCGGCAGCATGTTCACCTGGGTGCCCGGCCTGAACGTCGACGGCGCGACCGCCGCCGCCCGGCAACTGCCCGCCAAGGGCGAGCTGATCATGGACCTGGCCCGCGGGGATGCCGTTCCCTTTACGCCGCAACAGGTGCTGGTCGCGCTGCAGCCCGGCGTCTCGGCACCCGAGCACCGGGCCGTGTCACCCCGCAACCTGGGCAAGGGACACGCCGCGGCCACCTACACCAGCGCCCCGGGCCTGAACAGCAAGCTCGCCGCCCTGGGCGCCGACACCATGACCAGGCTGTTCCAGCACGTCCCCCAGCAGGCCCTCGCCCAGTGGCGCGACCGGGCCCAGGCCGCCACCGATCGCCCGCTGGTGGACATCGCGCACCTGTACGTCGTGCACATCACCGGCTCGTCGGTGCCGGCCGCGGTGGAGCGCCTGCGGGCCGACCCGAATGTTTCCTACGCGGGGCCCAACTGGGTGGTCTCCGCGACCAACACCGGTCCCCTGCCGCTGCCCCAGCCCGCCCTGCAGCGCAGCGCGAAAGCCGCCGCATCGCCACAAACCTTGGCGGCCACCGCATCCGACACGGGCCTGCCCACCAACTACGCCCTGACCGCCAGCGCCCAGAGCATGCTCAACCGGCCGGCGCTCAACGCCGTCCCGGCGTTCAGCATCCTCGCCCAGCACAACCAGCTGCCGGGCCAGGGCGAGATCATCACCAACGTGTCGCTGGGCGACCTGACCGACGCCTCGGCCGCGGCGGATCCGGACGACCCGTGCAACTTCTACGCCACCGCCTACGGTCCCACCACGATCGTGCAGGACGGCCAGCGCTACATCGACTGGCCGTCCATGCCGCTCATCCCCACCTACACGGCCAGTTCCACCGGCGTGCTGGACCCGACCGGCGAGACCTGCGGCCAGGACCCGAATCTGGTCGAGGTGGGGCTGGACTTCTCGGTGATGGCGCCCCTGCCGCACGCCGCCCAGCGACCCGGACGCACCGGTGCGGGTCTGACCGACCTGCTGGGCATCGCGCCCGGCGCGCAGTACCGGCTGGTCATCCCGAAGACGCCCGGCGGCGCCACCACGGACGTCGACGCGGCGTTCCTGGCCGCGGCGAACCAGCAGCCGGCGCCCAGCGTCATCACCGCGTCCCTGGGCTTCGGCCTTGACCAGTACGGGTTCGCCTCCCGCTACCTGGAGGAGGACCCCGTCACCCAAGCGGTGGTGGCCTCCATCGTGCACGGCAAGCACATCGTGGTGTGCGTGTCCTCCGGCGACGGGCTGCGCACCTACACCAACGCACCGGTCCCGCCGTCCGGCGGCAGCGTCGCCACCGACGTCGCACCCCCGGGACAGCAGCAGACCGACCTGAACGACGTCGCATTCTCCAGCGCGGTGTCCCGGGTCTACGACACCGGGGTGATCGACGTCGGCGGCAGCACCCTGAACGACATCTTCAGCGCCCCACCGAACGACCCGCGCAATGCCGCACTGCAGGCCCAGCAGGCGTTCCCGGCCACCCGCTACAACGGCGAGCGCGACTACTCCAGCGGCTTCGGCTCCCGGGTCAACGTCTCCGCGCCGGGCGACAACATCCTGTCCTTCTCGCATCCCTTCGGCGGCACGCCCGACCAGGTGCAGGTCAACCTGATCGGCGGCACCTCGGCCTCCGCCCCGGAGGTCGCCGCAGCGGCCGCCGTGGTGCTGCAGGTGGCCAAGCTGACCGGCCACACCACGCTGGTCGGTGATCCCCTGGCGCTGCGGGACTTCCTGGAGCAGACGGCAACCCCGCTGCCCGACGTGCCGCAGTCCGACCTGCCGATCCACGTCGGGCCGCAGGTGAACATCGGCAAGGCGGTGCAAACCCTGTTCGGTGACGGGGAATCCGGAGCGCCCGGTGTGCTGCGGGTGGCGGTCGCGCAGCGGCAGGCGGCCAGTGCGCTCGGCGGATCGTTCGTCACCGCCACCGACCCGGACCAGATACCGCTCACCGGACGGTTGGCGCACTCGCTGATCACCATCGCGCCCGACTGGGCCGGGCTGACCGGCCGGAACGCCCACGCCAGCTTCCGGCTGGCCGCCGCCACCGGGCCGCGGTCGGTACTGGCGACCACGGAGTGGGCGCGGTTGCAGCCGTCGGACATCCTGGGCGCGGCGGGGCTGCCGTTGGTGTCGGACCAGCAGCGCACCGTTCCGTTGACCTACACCGCGTCGGTGCACGGGCATGTGGTTGCCACGGCGAGCTTCTCGCTCACCTTCGGTCCCACCGACGGCACCGTGCAGAGCGCGCAGGCGCCCATCGTGGATCCGGTGGTGCACGGCTCGACCATGCGGGTGCGCTACGACATCACCGGCCTGACCGGCGCCACCGACCCGGTGCTGGTGGTGTCCAACCCGGGCCGGGTGGAATCGGCCACTGGGCTGTACTTCCGGCCGGCCTACACCGTTCCGCTGACCTCCCCCACCGGCACCGTGGACGTCCCGGTCTCGGCGCTGCCCGGCGGCGGCATCTACGGCGTCGGCGTGCAGGACTCGCCGGGCGGCTGGTTCAGCCGCAACGACTCCACCTTCGCCTTCACCCGGGTGGCGCCGACCGGGGACCGGCAGCCACCGGTGCCGCTGGTGTCCAGCGCCACCTGGGCGCCGGGCCACTACGCGGAGCTGCCCTACCAGGGGTCCTTCACCGTGCAGTGGGACGTGCACCAGGTGCCGAAGGCGCGCAACGCGGTCATCGAGATCAGCTCGCCGGGCCGCACGGTGTTCCACAGCTACAACATGTTCAACAATCCCAACGGCAGCCGGCGCGACGACAACGGGCACGACTCCGGGTCGGTCGCCTACCTGCCGGTGACGGGGCGCACGGGCTCGGTCACCCTCAACGGCGCAGACGTCGGCCTGGTGCCCACCATGAACCACGTCGTCCGGGTGCTGGCCACCGATGGCGCCGGGCACGTGGTCGGCGAGGCCAGCGGGGTCAGTTCGATCGCCATGGACGGCGTGCGGCCGGCCGACAACGGCAACCTGGCCAACGGTTTCGGCATCAACGCCAGCGGCAGCGACGGGTTCCTGACCTCCACCGCGGTGGCCGCCGACGGCTCCCACCTGGGCTCGGTGCAGACGTTCGACCAGAACAGCGCCGCCATCACCGGATCGCCGCAGTCGTCCGGCCACTACTACAACACGCTGTACGGCGGCTGCCCCGGCATCTACCACGGCGACGTCGGGCTGTACGAGGACTACAACGCCGACACCGACGCCGACAGCTTCCGGCTGCTGAACCCGGTCGCCTCCGGCACCGACGGCGGCACCTGGACGCCGCCGGAATCCGCCGGTTCCGTCATTTGCGGGGCCAGTAACCAGGAGGCCGCGGACTCGGCTTTCCTGGCCGGAACCGGTGGCACGCAACCGGACCTGCACGTGTTCACCTCCGACGTCGGGGCCAACACGTTCGGCACACCGATCGACATCACCCCGCAGATCAAGCCCGGCGCCCTGACGATCGTGTCCGGCATCGGGCAGGACTCGCAGACCGGGCAGGCGGTGGTGCCGCTCGCGGACGCGTTCGCGCCCAACTCCCCCGGGCAAATCGTGCTGGCCGACCCGGCCACCGGCCAGACATCCCAGTTCCCGTCGGTGTCCACCTACTTCACCTCGGGCATCGCGGTGGACTCGCAGACCCACCGGGCCGTCATCCCCTCCACGGACACCTTCGGGGTCTACGACCTGACCGGCCGCACCGGGACGGCGCACCAGGTGGGCGGTAACGGCTATCAGCATGCGGCGGTGGACCCTAACCGCTCGGAGTTCGCGCTGCAGGAGGTCGCGTCACCGGACTTCTTCGGGGAGGCGCCCAACAACAACGCGATGTCCAGCGTCGTGATCGTGGACGAGCAGGGGAACCTGATCCGGCGGATCGAGAAGTTCAACTTCTACGACACCTACCTGCTGGACATGGGCGACTACCTGCAGCTGAACCCGCGGACCGGGATGGGCTTCACCTTCGGGTACACGGCCACCCAGTTGCAGCCGTTCTCCTACACCGGCTGACGGGGCGGCCGCGGGACCGGCCGGACAGTTCCGGGGCGGGATGGCCGGGCCCCCGGCGATAGACTCGTGATCCGTTCACGGTCGATCGCCGGGGGGCTCGGGATGCTGCAGCCGGTCGGCGTCGGCGAGGTCGAGGAGACCGTCTACCTGGACCTGCTGTCCTGCGCGTCCGCATCCATCCAGGAGCTGGCCGACCGGCTGGCGCTCAGCCGGCACCAGGTGGCCTCGGCGGTGCGCAAGCTCGAGGACAAGTCGCTGGTGCACTACACCACCGAGCGGCCGCCGCGGATCGTCGCCGCCCCGCCGGACGTGGCGCTGCCCGCGCTGATCCAGCGCCGCGAGAAGGCGATCGGTGACGTGGCGCTGGCCGTCGAGCCGCTGCTGGAGCTGTACCGGCGCAGCCGGACCCAGAACGCCGGCGAGGAACTGATCGAGCTGTGCGTCGGGCAGGACGCCGTCGCGCAGCGGTTCCAGCAGTTGCAACTGGCCGCCAAGGAACAGGTCCGGCTGTTCGTGCTGCCGCCGTACGCGGTGGACCTGGCCGGGAACGACGTGGAACTGGAGTTGCTCGCGCAGGGGGTGCGGTACCGGGCGGTGTACGGCGCCGACGTGCTGCAGACGCCCGACGGGCTGCAGTCCATCCAGCGCTACACCACCGCGGGTGAGCAGGCCCGGGTCACCTCGATCGTGCCGACCAAGCTGGCCGTCGCCGACGGGTCACTGGCGCTGCTGCCGCTGCACAGCGGGGCGGACGGGACCCAGTTCAGCGCCATCCTGGTGCACCCCTGCGGGCTGCTCGATTCGCTGATCGCGCTGTTCGAGCTGATCTGGGACCGGTCGCACCCCATCGACCAGGCCGCATCGGTCGATGCCGAGCTGTCTCCCGACGACCGGCACCTGCTGTCCCTGCTGCTGACCGGCCTGACCGACAAGGCGGCCGGGCGGGCGCTGGGCATGAGCGAGCGCACCGTGCAGCGCCGGGTCCGCGCCGTGATGACGCAACTGGACGCCGAGACCCGGCTGCAACTCGGCGCCCGCCTGCGTCCGGCCACCGACTGATCGAGGCCCCCGTTGCGTCCTGCAGAGTGCGTGCTATTACGCGCAATCAGCAGGACGCAACGCACACGCAATCGCAGCAGGGCGCGACGTGACGAATCCTCGGTCAGCCGGACACCGAGCGGACGATCTCCACGAAGGTGCCGTCCAGACGCGGATCCTCCGCGGCCTCGGTGCAGTTCAAGACGAACAGCCCGTCACCGGCGACCAAAGCCTGCACCTGGCGGACCCGCTGCCACAACCCTGGAAGCCGGAACTCGTAGCAGCGCACCACCCGGTCCGAGCCGGCCTCGTCCTGGGCCCACTGGAACTCGAAGTCCGGGTAGGCGTCGGGGGCTTCGCGCATGGTCGCCAGGGTGCTGGCGGCGAGCGCGGCGACCTGCTCGCGGCTGCGGTTCGGGTAGCGCTCCACGGTGATGGACGGTCGGAACCCGTTGCGCTCCCAGGATTCGTCGGCCACACACGTCAGCCGCGTGCCCCCGTCGATCTCGACCGTCCAGTTCTCCGGCAGCAACAGTGCGACCTCGAGCGCCTCCTCCTGGACCGGAAGCAACGATACGGGCAACTCCGCGGCGTCAGCCATGTGCTAGCCCTGCGCCAGCCCATGCGGCGAATAGGCAGCGTTGGCGTTCTCGCCCTTGCCGTGCTTACCACTGACCGTGCCGGCCAGGATCGAGGCGATGTCGCGCGGCACGAATTGCAGCACCTTGAGCAGACCCTTTTCCACCCTCGCGTCGACCACGACCTTCTTCGTCGCGCCCTTCACCTTGGACTGGGAGTCCGGGAAGTCGACCTCGAATATCTCCTTGAGCATCTTGATGATGTAGTTGTCGATCTCGGCATTCTTGACCTTGATCAGCGTCCGCGGCCAGTTCTGGTCGATGATCATCTGGATGTTTTCCATCTTCACGTACTCGGTGGCGAGGTTGGCGTCCAGCTGGCTCAGCTTCCAGTCCCGGTACTTCACCAGGCGTGGCCGGACCGTGGTCTCCAGCGTCCGGGCAGCCAGGGTGGGGTCGGTGGCCTGCTTGATGACTCCGTCGTCGCTCTTGGCGAGCACCTTCCACGATGCCTTCGCGATCTCGCGGTTGATCAGTACCGCGATCGGCTTGAAGTCCACGCCGACACCGAATCCGCCGCCCAGACCCGCCCCCAGGGCTCCCTCCAGCTTGCCCGTCA
>DASSTH010000603.1:0-16393 GCA_035708025.1 Nakamurella sp.
CCCGGACGGCACCATCACGATCGCCGACAGCGGCGCCGGCCACCCCCGCAAGCGCACGGTGGACTTCGTGGTGTCGGACGGCGTCAACTCGGCGCAGGGCACCCTGACGGTGGACGTGGTCGCGGACACCGACCTGGTGCCGGTGCCGTCGCCGGTGTACGCGACCGGTGTGCCCGGCAGGCCGGTGACGGTACATCCGCTGGACTCGGTGCTGTCACTGAGCGCGGACCCGCTGCGGCTGGCCGCGGTGTCGCCGGCACCCGGCGTGACCGGGATCGACATCGACGCCGATGCGGCGGCCGGATCCGTCGTCGTCACCGCCCGCCGACCCGGCCACTACTACCTCAGCTTCCAGGTGGTGTCCGGGTCGCAGACGGCCGACGGGGTGATCAGGGTGGACATCGCCGACCCGTCCGACGATCGCGCCCCCGTGCCGGTGACCGACATCGCGTACCTGCCGCAGGGTGGCGATGTCCGGGTGGACCTGACCGGCAATGACGCCGTCCTGGGCGGCGGGGTGCTGGCCGTGCAGCAGATCGACGTGGATCAGGACTCGGGACTGACCGTGACCCTGGCCGACCTGCACGTGGCCACCATCTCCGCCCATCGCGAGCTCGACCCGTCCGGAGTCTGGTTCAGCTACACCGTGTCGGCAGGTGCGTCACCGGCAACGGGGTGGGTGCACGTGGTGCCGGTGCCTGCGCGATCGGGCCAGGCGCCGGTGGCCGGCCCGATGTCGGTGACCGTGCGGGCCGGCGACGCCGTCACCGTCCCGGCCGGATCGGCGGCCCGGGACTTCGGCGGCTCCGCGCTGACCGTGCAGCCGTTCGACCCGCTGCCCGCCGGGTCCGGCCTGCTGTTCGCCGCCGGTCAGGACATCCGCTACCTGGCACCGTCCGGTGGACTGGGCCAGGGGGTGCGAACCACCTACACGGTGCAGAACACCGAGGGCCGCACCGCCTCCGCGCCATTGCAGATCCGGGTGGTGCCGCAGGGTGTCAACCATCCGCCCCGGGCGCCGACGACCACCACGGCCCGGGCGTTCACCGGGCAGACGGTGTCCATCGCGTTGCCGCTGGACGGCATCGACCCGGATGGCGACTGGGTCGTCGCCACCGCCATCGCGACGGCGCCGGAAGGCGGACGGGCCGAGGTGGCCGGGCCGAACACCATCACCTTCACCGCGTCGGACACCCCGGGGCCGGTCAGCTTCGACTACACCGTGGCCGACCCGTCCGGTGCCACCGCCACCGGCACCGTGCTGGTCGGCGTGGTGGATCGGCCGGACCTACTGCTGCCGCCGGTGGCGCCGGACCTGACGGTCACCGTCCCCCCTGGGGGCACGCTGGCGGTCGACGTGCTGTCCTCGGTGACCGATCCCAGCGGGCTGCCGGTGGATTTCGCCGATCCGGGGCTGACCGGCGCCGGCGGCACCGCAGTTGTCGGGCGCATCACGGACGACCGGGTGGTGATCACCGCGGGTGACAAGCCCGGCGTGCTGCCGCTGACCTACACCGTGCAGAACTCCGGCGGGCTGACCGCCTCCGGGGTCATCACCGTGCGGGTCTCGCCGGACGCGCCGCCGGTCCCGCCCACCGCGCACGACGCCTACGTCACGCCGGACATGGTCTCCGCGGACCGGCGCACCGCGCGGGTGGACGTGTCGGGGCTGGTGGCCAACCCCGGCGGGGCGCCGGACGACTGGCACCTGGAGGTCCCGGAGGTGGACGGCCGCGCGGTGAGCCTGGCCGGCAGCCGATCGCTGCGCGTCGTCCTCACCGGGGGCCGTCAGGTGCTCGCCTACCGGGTGCGCAACACCGCCGGGCTGACCGCATCGGCGTTCATCGTCGTCCCCGGCCGCTCGGACCTGATTCCGGACAACACCCTGCCCGGGCCGCCGACGGTGCCGCCCAGCAGCCCGCCGAACGTGGCTCCCAGCACGGCGAACGGACCGACGTCCCGGACGTCGTCACCGACCACCAGCGCACCGACCCGCAGCACGACCCAGGTGTCCCTGCCCGCTCCCACGATGGACTCGGCCCGGGTCAGCGTGCAGGCTGGCGGATCGACCACCGTGCAGTTGGACAAGCTGGTGCGCCACCACGCCCGCTACCCGCAGTTGCGCTTCACCGGACCCGCCGGCGCGGGCAACGGGATCGCCGCCACCCTGCAGGGCAACAGACTGCGGGTGTCCGCCGGCATCGGTGCGGAGGTGGGCGCCACCGCGGAGCTCACCGTCACGGTCAGCGACGGCGTGCACCCGCCGGTCCAGGGCCACGTGGACGTCGTCGTCGCCCGGACCACCGCGCCGCTGCCCACCGTCCCGGACGCCACCGTGCAGGCCGCGTCCGGAAAGTCCAGCACGGTGAACATGCTGTCCGGAGCGTCCAACCCGCTGTCCGACCGCGGGCCGTTGCGGGTCACCGATGCCCGGGTGACCAGCGGTGACGCCACCGTCGGGGCGGACCCCGGCGGCTCCGTGACGGTGACCCCGGCCGGCACCGAGTTCGGCACCGTCACCGTGCTGGTCACCGTCACCGACCCGGCGAACCGCACGGTGAGCGCCACCCTGACGGTCACCGTGCTGGGGCCGCCGGGCGCGCCGGGCACGCCCAGCATCGCCGCGGTCGGTGACCGGTCGGTGACGCTGACCTGGCCCGCATCGGACGACCACGGCTCCGCGGTGCGGCACTACGTCGTGCACGGGCAGGGCGTCGACTTCGACTGCCTGCAACGCACCACCTGTCCCGTGACCGGCCTGATCAACGGGCGCACCTACACCTTCACCGTCACCGCAAGCAACGACATCGGCACGTCGGCCCCCTCCGCGGCGAGCGCGCCGGCGACGCCGGATGTGGCGCCCGAGGCGCCCGCGGCCCCCAGGGTCACGGCGGGTGACCGGCAGCTGGGCGTCTCCTGGGACAAGCCGGAGAACCACGGGTCGCCGATCGCGTCGTACCGGGTGACCATCTCGCCCAAGCCCGTCTCGGGCGCCGCGGCGGTGTCCACCCCGAACCGGAACTACACCTTCCGCGGGCTGGCCAACGGCACCGCCTACACCGTGACGGTGGCCGCGCGGAACTCCACCGGCAGCTACGGCCCGGAATCGGCGCCGTCCGATCCGGCGACACCGGCGGCGCCGCCGTCCGCCCCGCCGGCGCCGCAGGTCGATTTCAGCCAGGCGGACGGCGCCAACAGCATCGATGTCAGCTGGGCCCGCCCGGCCCACGACGGGGGCGACCCGGCGCTGCGCTACACGGTGCACTGGTCCGGGTCGGAGGATGCCGGGAGCGGCCGGATCGATGCCGGGACCGCCCGCACTGCCACCATCCCCGACGTGCGGTTGGGCGCCACCTACACGGTGTGGGTGGTGGCCGTGAACAAGGCGGGCGCATCGCCGGAAAGCGCCCGCGCGACGGTCACACCGGTGACGGCTCCGGAGCGGGTCGCCGGGCTGACGGCGGCACCGACCGGGACGGGCGGACAGGTGGCGCTGCAGTGGGCCGAGCCGGCCTCGGGCGGGCGGGACATCACCGGCTACCAGTACCGCTACCGGGCCGGGGACACCTGGACCGCGTGGACCCCGACTGGCGCGACCGCCACCTCCGCGACCGTGACCGACCTGGCCAACGGCACTCGATTCGAGTTCTCGGTGCGGGCGTGCAACGCCGCATCGTCCTGCGGGCCGGGCTCGGCGACCGCGGCGGCGAACCCGTATGCGCCGCCCGCAGCGATCGCCGACCTGTCGGCCTACGGCACCGGCACGAGCGGCGAGGTGAAGGTCGCCTGGACCGCCCCGGCCGGCAACGGCCGTGCCATCGCGGGCTACCAGTACCGGTACAAGTCGACCGGCGACTACACGGCGTGGACCGACTCCCCACAGGGGACCGCCACCTCGTTCTCGCTGCAGGGCTTCACCAACGGCACGAACTACACCTTCCAGGTGCGCGCGCTGACCGCCGCCGAGCCCGGCGATGCCGGGGGCCGGACGCACCTATCCGACCCGTCGAACACCGACGTCGCCAAGCCGTGCACCGTGCCGTCCACGATGAAAGCGCCGACCGGCTCCGCGACCGGCACCACCTCGATCAAGCTGCGCTGGAGTGCGCCGTTCGACGGCGGGCGGGCCATCGACACCTACCAATACCGGGTCTATCGGGGCAGTACGGTCGAGCGTGGCTGGACCGACGCCGGGTCCGGCAGCAGCCACACCGTCACCGACTTGAAGGCAGGCACCAACTACCGGTTCCAGGTCCGCGCCTGCAATTCTGTCGGATGCGGTGGCCCATCGGCGAAGTCGAGCGCCGTCAAGACCGACCCACCGCCGCCGGCGGCGCAATTGGTGCACGGAGCGTCGGTGAGCAACTCGCAGTGCAACGTCAACTGCTACTACTTCAAGGTCAACTATCAGAACCTCAGGAGTGGTTCCTACACCGTGACGCTCTACCTGGATGGCAGCGCGTGGCGGCACTACACCTGGTCCCTGGGAGGCGATGGCAGCCACCAGGCGACGTCGTACGCCGGGAAGAACGCCGGCCGGAATGCGCGGGTCGTGCTCAAGGGCCCGTCCGGCACCGTTGACACCGGATGGCGGGCTTGGCCATAAGCCGATCGTGACACGGCCGTCACAATCGGTAAGCCCTGCCCACCTGGGTCGTGCGACAATGGCCGCCGTGCGGCGCGCGGTGTGGGCGCCCGCACCCGATCGGGACAGGGGGCGAGGCCCGGGCCAGGACGTCGGGGGACGGTCTGCGGGCGGTCCGCGCGTTGTAGGAGGCTCGGGTGAGCGAGGCCGGAGCGGCCGAGGGCCGTCGCGACGTAGTCGCAGGCCCCGGCCGAGTAGTGCCGAGCGAACCATGGGCACGGAGCGCGGCCGGAGCGAGGCTGGGCCGTCGGCGCGCCGCGTGGCTGGTCGGTGCCGTGCTCGGCTGTGCCGCGGTACTGCTGGTGGGGCTGCTGGCATTCCGGTCCCCGGGCTATGCGGGCAGTTCCGTGCAGGCCGCCACCCGGAACGTCTGGGTCACCAACGGCCCGCAGTTCCTGCTGGGCCGGATCAACCGGCAGATCGACGAGCTGGACTCCGCGGCGGCCCTGAGCTCCTCCGACTTCGACGTCGTGCAACAGGGTCGCCTGGTGTTCGCCGTGGACAACGCCGCCCATCAGCTGCGGCGGCTGGATCCGGCCACCGTGTCGCTGTCCGCGCCGCTGCGGATCCCGCGGCGTGCCGTCGTCGCGCTCGGCGGTGACGTGCTGGCGATCGCCGACCGGGACACCGGCCGGGTGTGGACCCTGCAGGCCAGCGCCACCGGGGCGGCGCGCACCGGGGACCCGGTCCCGGACGCCGGCCGCGACATCACCGCCCAAGCACCCACCGCCACGGTGGCGCCCGGTGTGGTGCTCGCGGTCGCCGCGGACGGCACGGTGGCCGCCACGGCACCCGGGCGCGACTCCCTGACCGTCATCCCGCCGCCCGGCGACGATGCGGCCGGCCCCGGCGCCACGCCGCCCGTCGCGGGTGTGCAGCGTCCGGCGGCCCCGGCGTCCGGTACTCAGGCACCCGGTGCGGGCACGGCTCCGGCCGGTCCGGGCGCCGACGTCGAGCTCGCTCGCCGGCTGTCCACCGCGGGGCCGGCCGATCCGACTCCCGTGGCGGTGACGATGGTCGGCTCGACACCGGTGGTGCTGGACCGCCCGGCCGGGGACCTGCTGGTCCGGGGCCGGGTTCTCCCGCTGCCGCACGCCGGAGCCAGCGGCAATGCCGTGCTGCAACAGCCCGGACCGGCCGCGGATGCGGTGCTGCTGGCCACCGACACCGCACTGCTGCGGATCCCGCTGGCCGGGGGAGCGGTACAGACCTTCGCCTCCGGCACCACCGGTGTGCCGGCGGCGCCGGTGTGGCTGGCCGACTGCGCGCATGCCGCCTGGTCCGGGTCCGGCCCCACCTACCTGTCGTGGTGCGGCTCGGTGCCGGCGATCCGGCCCATCCCGGC
Source organism: Nakamurella sp. (assembly GCA_035708025.1). Taxonomy (GTDB): domain Bacteria; phylum Actinomycetota; class Actinomycetes; order Mycobacteriales; family Nakamurellaceae; genus Nakamurella. The sequence continues at coordinate 5,991 of DASSTH010000603.1, forward strand.
CGCCCGGACCGGGCAGGCGCCAGGGCCGGGGGCGACCCAGCGCCTGGTGTTCCGGGTCAACGGCTCGGAGATCGTGCTCAACGACGTGGCCACCGGGGACAGTTGGCTGCTGGACCGGACGATGACCGTGGTCAACGACTGGAGCCAGGTGGCCCCGCCGCGGGAGCAGAACTCCGACCAGGTCCAGGACCGCGGCGACGAGAACACCTCCGAGCAGGTCACGCTCAGCCGCACCAGTTGCACCGGGCCGGTGTCCGCGCCCACCGCCAAGGACGACTCCTTCGGCCTGCGGGCCGGCCGGCCGGCGATCCTGCCGGTGATGGCCAACGACGCCACGACCGATTGCGCGGCGGTGGTCGTCGACACGGTGTCCGGCCTGCCCGAGCAGGACGGCACGGTGGCCGTGGTGCAGGGCGGGCGCGCCCTGCAGGTCACCGTGCCGGCGGGCTTCACCGGGTTCCTGCCGCCGCTGACCTACCGGATCTCCGACGGCGCCGGCCACACCTTGACCGCCTCGGTGCACCTGCGCGTCGTTCCGGACGACGAGTATCCCCCGCCGGTGCGGCTGCGCGGGTCGGCGACCATGGTGGGCGTCGGCGGCGCCGTCTCCGACAACGTGCTGGCCGACTGGGTCTCGCCGGCCGGCGACCCGCTGTGGCTCACCGCCGCCAGCGCTCAGGGTCAGGGTCTCGCGGTGGGATTCGAGCCGGGCGGCACCATCACGGTGCACGACACCGGCACCGGTGGCCCCGGCAAGCGCACGGTCACCTTCGCGCTCACCGACGGCGTCAGCGTGCAGCACGGCACCCTGACCGTGGACGTGGTGGCCGCCGACGATGCCGCGCCGATCGCCTCGCCGGTCTTTGCCGAGACGGTGGTGGGCCGGCCGGTGACCATCGACGCCATGTCGTCGGTGCTGGTGCCCGGTACCGACCCGGCTCGGCTGGCCGCGGTGCGCCCGGCCTCGGGCACCGCCGTCCTGCCCACCGGGGTGACGGCGGTGGCGCACCCGGAGGACGGGACCGTCACGGTGGCGGCCACCGCCGCCGGGGACTACCGGATCGGCTACCAGGTGGCCGCCGGCCCGCTGGCCGCGACCGGGGTGATCCGGGTACGGGTGGCGGACGGATCACCGGCACCCCCGGTGGCGGTGACGGACGTCGGCTATCTGGCACCCGACCGCCAACTTCGGATGGATCTGACCGGCAACGACATCGCCGGCGGCAGCCGGGTGCTGGCGGTCCAGCAGATCACCCTCGACCCGGGATCGCCGCTGCTGGTGACGCTGTCCGACATGCATGTCGCGCACATCTCGGCGATCCGACCGCTGCCCGCCGCAGGCAGTTGGTTCTCCTACACGGTCTCCGACGGGTCGACCTCCGCCCTCGGGTGGGTGCACGTGGTTCCGGTCCCGGCGATGGCCGGGCAGGGGCCGGTGGCGTCGCCGGCGCAGATGACCGTGCGGGCCGGTGACGCCGGCACGCTGCCGATCGGCCGGATCGCCCAGGACCGGGACGGGAACGCGATGACCGTGCAGGTCACCGGCCCGCTGCCGGACGGTCAGGGGCTGCTGTTCGCCGCCGGGGACGCCATCCGATACCTGGCGCCCGAGCAGCCGCCGGCGGGGCAGGTGCAGGCGGTGTACACCGTCACCGACACCGCCGGGCTCAGCGATGCGGCCCCGCTGCGGATCACCGTGCTGCCGCGCGACGGCAACCACAAGCCCGCCGACCCGCCGGTCACCCAGGCGCGGGTGTTCGCCGGAGGCTCCGTCACCGTCCCGCTGCCGTTGGACGGCATCGACCCGGACGGCGACTGGGTCACCGTGCACGGCATCGACGACCCCGGGCGGCTGGGTCAGGCGACATTGGCCGGTCCCAGCGCGGTGCGCTACACCGCGCTGGACACGCCCGGCCCGGACAGCTTCACCTACACCGCCGACGACCACGCCGGGGGAAGGGTCACCGGCCGGGTCGATGTGGTGGTGGTGCCGCCGCCGACGGTGGCCGAACCGCCGGTGGCGCCCGATCTGAAGGTGTCGGTGATCCCGGGGCGGACCGTGGGGGTGGATGTGTTGGCCGCCGTGTCCGACCCGGGCAACCTGCCCGTGCGGTTCGCCGGCGGGCCCGGAAGTCCCGCCGCTGCTGTCACCGTGCCGGCCGGGGCCGGCCTGACGGCGGCGGCGCAGGACGGCATCCTGGCGATCACCGCCGGCCGCAGCCCGGCCGTCGTCCCGGTCGGCTACACGGTGGTCAACGCTCGGGGCCTGTCGGCGTCCGGAGTGGTGACGGTGACCATCACTCCGGATGCGGCGGCAGTCCCGCCCACCGCGTCGGACGTGATCGTCGATGCGGACATGGTGTCCGGGGACAGCAGCACCGCGACCGTCGACGTCTCCGCCCATGTCACCAATCCCGGCGGGATGCCGGACGACCTGGTCCTGGATCTACCCGCGGCGGACCCGGCGGGTGCCCGGAAGTCCGGCGACCGGAAGGTGACGGTGACCCTGACCAGCTCGCGCCAGGTGATCGCCTATCAGGTGCGCAATGAGGACCGGCTGACGGCGTCGGCGTTCATCGTGGTGCCGACCGAGGACGAGTTGCGCGCCCGCTCGGGCAGCGCCCAGCCGGAGCCCTTCCACCCCAAGACCGACCCGCTGGTGGTGGACGCCGGCAGCACCGTCCTCGTCGACGTCCGGAAGCAGGTCACCGGTGCCGGCCGCGGCCGCACTGTCACCGTCCCGGCGAACGCCCAGATGTCCGCGACCGCCGGGTCGGTCACCCGGCTGGACGCGCAACGCCTGCGCTGGACCGTCCCTGCCGACGCTCCGGCGCACGCGCTGCTGCGTGTCCAGGTCACCGACGGCCAGGGTCCGGCGGTGACGGTGTCCATACCGGCCACCATCCGGCCGGTGGTGCCGCCGCCGCCCACCTTCCAGTCCACCGCGCTGCAGGTGGCCGCCGGGGGGACCGCGAGCCTGGACCTGGCGGGCCTGGTCACCCCCGGTGCCCCGAACCAGCACCTGACGTTCGCCGAACCGACCGGCCAGGGCGAGGGCGTCTCCGCCGCCCTGTCCGGCAGCACCCTCACGGTCTCGGCGGCCGTGACCACCCGCCGGGCCACCCGGGTGGACCTCGGGGTGAGCGTCAGCGACGGCGTGCACCCGGCGGTACCGGCCACGGTGCGGGTCACCGTGGTGGCGTCCACCGCGCCGCTGGCCCGGGTGCCGGACTCCGCGGTGGAAGCGGTGCAGGGCGAGTCGGTCCCGGTGGATGTGCTGGCCCGGGCGACCAACCCCCTGCCGGGCAGCGGGCCGCTGCGGGTGGTCGGCGCCGAGGTGATCAGCGGCACCGGCACCGTCCGGTACACCGCCGACGGCACGGTGACGGTGACTCCCGGCGCGGGCCAGGTCGGGACGCTGCAGGTGCGGGTCCTGGTCCAGGACGCCACGGGCGATCCCGACCGGACGGTCACCGCACGGCTCACCGCCACCGTCGCCGGGCCGCCCGGCCAGGTGACCGGCGTCGATGTGGTGCGCACCGGGGACGGCTGGGTGGTGCTGAAGTGGCGGGCTCCGGCCGACAACGGCAGGCGGATCGAGTACTACCTGGTGTCCTCCGGCGACTATCAGCACCGGTGCGACCCCAGCCCGACGCAGTGCCGGCTGCCGGGCCTGACGAACGACGTCGGCTACCGGTTCACCGTCACCGCCCACAACCATCTCGGCGACTCGCCGCCCTCGGCCGCCTCGCCGGAGGTCCGGCCGGACGTCGCGCCCGCGGCGCCCAAGGCCGCCACCCTGACCGCGGGCGACCGCTCGATCACCGCCACCTGGCGGCGGCCGGCCGACCGCGGCTCGCCGATCCGCGGCTACCTGGTCTCCATCTCCCCGGCGCCGCTGTCCGGTGCCGCGACGGTCACCGTCACGTCCGGCACCACGCACACCTTCCAGCACCTGGTCAACGGCACCAGCTACCAGGTCACCGTGGTGGCGCAGAACCGCTCCGGCTCGGATTCCGACCCCTCCCCGGCGGCCACCGCGGTTCCGGCCGGCCGGCCGGCACCGCCCGCCGCCCCCACCCTCAGCTACGACCAGGCCCGACGGGCGGTGGTGATCGCCTGGTCGGCGCCGGACGGCAACGGTGACGACGACCTCTCCTACACGGTGTCCTGGACAGCGGACGACGGCACCTCCGGCGCCTGGACGCTGCCGACCGGAGCACCGCGGTCGACGGTGATCGAGCAGGCCACCTTGGGGGTGACCTACTCCGCGACCGTGACCGCGATCAACGACATCGGACCGTCCCGGCCCAGCGACCGCGGCCGGGTGCGGGCCTCCACCCAGGTCGGTCATCCGACGGACGTCACCGCCAGCCCCACCGGCTCCGACAACCAGGTCACGGTGGACTGGACCCCGCCGCCCTTCAGCGGCTGGGACATCAGGGGCTACGACTACCAGATCGACGGCGGCGACTGGACACCCATCGTCGACGTACAGCCCACCGCCACCGGGCTGACCGCGCCCATCACCGACGAGGCGTTGACCAACGGCCGGCGGCACACCGTGGCGATCCGCGCCTGCACCGTGCAGGGCCCGAACACCTGCGGCGACGGCTCGTCCGGTGACCAGGTGGTCCCCTACGGCGAGATCGGTACCCCTGTGGTGACGGTGGTCGCCCACAGCCGGCAATCAGTGACGTTCAGCTGGAATTCGCCCGCGGACAACGGACTCGGCCCGTACAGCTACCTGGTCACGGTCGGGTCGGCGACCACCACCACAACGGAACCGTCGATCCTCGTCCGGGCCGATTGCGGCGACAGCGTGACCATCACCGTCCTGGCGGTGGACAGCCAGGGTCATCAGGGCCCGGCGAGCCAGCCGGTGGAAGGAACGGCCGATCCCTGTGCCGTGGTCTACCCGATGCGTACCGTCGACGCGCGTGGCGGCGCCCCCACCTTCCCGCACTACAGCAATATGGCGGGGGACGGCACACCCAAGGTGCCGTACAACGCCACGGTCGGGATCCAGTGCTGGAGTCCCGCCCGGGTGATCGCGTCGGACGGCGGTGACGGGTGGTATCAGATCGCCCCCGGATACCCGGCGGCCGGCCGATGGTCCCCGGCAAACAACTTCCAAGGTCACCACGGCCACTACGGCGACGGGATCCCGCACTGTGGATGACGCGACCCGCCGTCGTCCCGGACCCGACCACAGCACGGGCACAGCGACCAGGAGCCGACTGATATGACCATGACCCCGGAGCACGCGACCTGGTTCGCCCAGACCTTCTCCCAGCTGGTGGGCAATGTCGGGCAGGCGGTGGTCGGCAAGTCCCGGCCGATCAGCCTTGCCGTCACCTGCCTGTTGAGCGAGGGGCACCTGCTACTGGAGGACTTCCCCGGCACCGGGAAGACGTCCCTGGCCCGCGCCATGGCCGCCACGGTGCAGGGCGCGCACTCCCGCATCCAGTTCACCCCCGACCTGCTGCCCTCCGACGTGACCGGCGTGACCATCTACGACCAGGCCAGCGGGCGATTCGAGTTCCACCGCGGGCCGATCTTCGCCGACATCGTGCTGGCCGACGAGATCAACCGGGCCTCGCCGAAGACGCAGTCGGCGCTGCTGGAGGTGATGGAGGAATCCAAGGTCACGGTCGACGGGGTGTCCTACGAGGTGGGCAATCCGTTCATGGTGATCGCCACCCAGAACCCCATCGAGCAGGCCGGGACCTACCGGCTGCCGGAGGCGCAGCTGGACCGGTTCCTGATGAAGACGTCCCTGGGCTACCCGGACCACGCCGCGACCGTGGAGATCCTGGGTGGCCGCACCACCCGCTCCCAGGTGCGAGTGGTGCCGCCGATGATCACCACCGCCGCGGTGGTGGACATGGCCGAGCTGGCCGGCACGGTGCACACCGACCCGGCGGTGCTGGACTACGTCGCACGGATCGCCGAGGCCACCAGGACCGCGCCGGAGACGATCGTCGGGGTGTCCGTCCGCGGTGCCCTGGCGCTGGTCCGGGCGGCCCGCACCTGGGCGGCCGCGCACGGCCGGCACTTCGTCGTTCCGGACGACGTGAAGGACCTGGTGGAGCCGGTGCTGGCGCACCGCATCGTGCTGGACGCCGAGGCGGAGTTCGCCGGCACCACCGTGCCGTCGGTGCTGGGCCGGATCCTGGGCGAGATCGCCCCGCCGGAGCGCCGCCGGTGACGGCCGTGGCGCCCTCAGCAGATGCAGCAGACGCAGCCGACGCAGCCGACGCGGCAGGCGCTGGGAAGGCCGCTGACGCCGCATCGTCCGCGGTGTCGGTGAATCCGGCGGAGTCGCGGTCGGGCGGGGCCGGCAGGGCCGGCGGTGGGCCGCCCGATGGTCCTCGACACGCGGCAGACCCGACCGATGACGCCGCCACCCGGTCGGTCACCGACGCGGCGGGGCCCACCGTCACCCTGGCCACCCGGTTGCGCACGCTGGCGGCTCCCGCCCTGCCGGTGCTGCGTCGGCTGGCGGCGCCCATCACCCCGCTCGGCGCCACGGCGCTGGCCACGGCCGCCGGGTGCGCCGTGCTGGCCTGGCTCACCGGCTGGGCCGAGTTCGCGGTGCTCGCGCTGACCATCGGCATCGCCCTGGCCGCGTCCGCGCTGTTCCTGATCGGCCGCAGCTCGTACTCCGTCACCATCGGGCTGTACACCCAGCGGGTGGTAGCCGGCCAGCAGGCGACCTGCTCGCTGACCACCGTCAACACCGGCAGCCGCCGGCTGCTGCCGTCCCGGATCGAGGTCCCGGTGGGCAACGCGCTGGCGTCGTTCCGGATCCCCGGCCTGGCCCCGGGTGGGGAGGCCGAGGACCTATTCGTGATCCCCACCAGCGAGCGGAGCGTGATCACCGTCGGCCCGGCGGTGTCGGTCCGGGGGGATGCCGTCGGCCTGTTGCGCCGGCAGGTGCGCTGGACGGCCGCGCATCAGTTGTTCGTGCACCCGCGCACCGTCCTGCTGGCCGGCGCCAGTACCGGCGTGCTGCGCGACCTGGAGGGGCAGCCCACCCGCGACCTGTCCAGCAACGACGTGTCGTTCCACGCGCTGCGCCCGTACGTGCCCGGTGACGACCGCCGGTACGTGCACTGGCGGACCTCCGCGCGCACCGGGGCGCTGATGGTCCGGCAGTTCGAGGAGACCAGGCGCACCCACCTGGCGCTCGCGGTGTCCGCGGACCCGGGGGAGTACGCCACCGTCGCGGAGTTCGAGCTGGCCGTATCGGCCGCCGCGTCGCTGGGTCTACAGGCCTTCCGGGAGGAGCGGCCGGTGACGGTGTGCGTGGGGCCGCGGCTGCTGCCCTCCGGCTCCGGTCAGCGGATGCTGGACGGTTTCTCCGGGGTGCGCTCCGCCGAAGGCGCCGGACTGCTGCGCGCCGGGCTGGCCGCGGCGACCGCGGTGCCCAACGCGTCGGTCGCGGTGCTGCTGTGCGGCGCCCGGCCGGACGCCGCGGTGATCCGGCGCGCCGGCACCGCGTTCAGCGTCGGCATCCGGGTGGTGGCGGTGCGGGCGGCCGTGGGTCGTCCGGTCGCTCTGTCCGCCATGGGCGGGGTGGACGTGGCCACCATCGGCGACTTGGCGGACCTGCCGACGGTGATGCGGCGATTGCGGGCGGTATGACGGTGACGGCCGGCGTGGCGCCGCGTCGCGGAGCGGAACGGGCATGAGGACGGCGCAGCCGGTGCTGCCGCGGGTCGTGGACGCCATGCTGATCGGCGCCCTGGTGGTGCTGGGCGGCATGGCCTTCGGGCCCGCCTACGGCGGCACCCGGTTCGTCGGGGTGCTGGTCGCCGGCGCGGCAGTGGGAGTGCTCGCCGGGCTGGGTCCCGTGGTGGCGCGCTGGCCCGGATGGACCACCGTGCCGCTGGCGGTGCTCGGCTATCTGCTGTGCTCCGGGATCGCGGTGCCGAGCCGGGCCGGGGCGGGGGTGCTGCCCACCGGTGAGACGCTGCGGCTGGCGGTGGTCGGCGCGGTGGCGTCCTGGAAGCAGATGCTCACCGTCGCGGTCCCGGTCGGCGGATCCGGGGCGTTGTTGATCCCGGCGTTCCTGACGGCGGTGGTGCTGGCGACCGTGGGGGTGTTGCTCGCGGTGCGCGGGCCGGTGGCGCCGTGGGCGTTGCTGGCCCCGATCGCCATGCTCGCGGTGTCGGCGGCCATGGGCACGGCGGCCGCGTGGCGGCCGGCGGTGGTGGGGGCGGTGCTGGCCGCCGCCGGGCTGGTGTGGGCGGGCTGGCGACGCCGTCGAGCGGGGCTGGCCGGCCTGGAGCCGCGGCGCCCGGTCGGGCTGGCGTTGGTGCTGCTCCCCGCGCTGGCTGGTGGGCTGCTGATCGGGCCGTCGCTGCTGCCCGGAGCGGAGCGCGCGGTGCTGCGTTCGACGGTGCAGCCGCCGTTCGACCCGCAGGCCTACCCGAGCCCGCTGTCCGGATTCCGCAAGTACGTCAAGGCCGACCGCGACACCGTGCTGTTCGACGTGACGGGGCTGCCGGACGGCGCCCGGCTGCGCCTGGCGGCGCTGGACTCCTACGACGGGGTGGTGCTGGGGACGTCGGCGGGGACCGGCACGTTCGCGCGGGTCGGCGACCGGATCTCCGGGGTGCCGGCCGGCCCGAGGACCACGGTGACGGTGACGGTGGGCGGCTACGCCGACGTGTGGCTGCCCAGCGCCGGCTATCTGTCCGGAATCGGCTTCGCCGGGCCCCGGGCCGCGGCGCTGACCGAGAACTTCCGCTACGACCGCGCGACCGGCACCGGGGTGGTGACCAGCGGTCTGCAGTCCGGTGACGAGGTCACCGAGCAGGTCGTCGTGCCGGTGCCACCCGATCCGGCGCGGATGGCCGGGGTTGCGGTCCAGGACGTGGAGCAACCCGACCCGCGGGACGTCCCGGAGGCGATCAAGTCCCGGGCCCAGGAGTTCACCGCCGACGTCTCCGGCAGCGATCCCTACGCGGTGGCGACGGCGCTGGCCGCCGGGCTGCGCAACGCGGGCTACTTCTCGCACGGCGACGACGGCACGGTGGCGTCCCCGGCCGGGCACGGCGCGGACCGGATGATCCGGCTGCTCACCGCGCCGACCATGGTGGGCGACCAGGAGCAGTACGCGGTGGCGATGACGCTGATGGCCCGGTCCCTCGGGCTGCCGGCTCGGGTGGTGATGGGCTTCCTCCCGCACGGGTCCGGATCGTCGACGGTGGCGGTCACCGGCGCCGACGTCACCGCCTGGGTGGAGATCCCGTTCGCCGGGGTGGGCTGGGTGGCCTTCGACCCCACCCCGGACCAGTCCAAGGTGCCGCAGCAGCAGAGCCCGGAGCAGCAGCAGAACGCCCACCAGCAGCAGGTCCAGCCGCCCCCGCCGCCGGAGCCGCCGGAGCGCGCGCAGACCACCACGGTCAAGGACGCCGGCGACCAGGACAGCAAGCAGGACGACGACAAGAAGGACCAGCAGCAACGGGAACTACCCGCGGCGGTTCCGGTGGGGCTGGTGCTGGGGGTCGGCATCCCGGTGGTCGTGGTCTTGCTGCCGGTGGTGGCGGTGCTGCTGGCGAAGCTGCGGCGAACCCGACGGCGGCGCTCCCGGGGCAGCCCGGCGGCCCGGATCGCCGGCGGCTGGTCGGAGGTGCTGGACCGTTCCACCGATCTGGGCGTGCGGCCGCCGCGCGGCACCACCCGGAGCGAGGCCGCGGCCGCCATGGACGCCGCGTACGGCGGGTCCATCGCGGTGCTGGCCCGCAGCGCCGACAGTTCGGTGTTCGCCCCGGAGCCGGTGGAGCCGGAGCAGGCGGAGTCGTTCTGGGCACAGGTCCGCGAGGAGTTGCGGACCATGGACTCCGCCCGGCCGCGTTGGCGACGCTGGCGGGCGCGGTTGTCGTTGGCGTCGCTGCGCGGGCGTCGATGACCGGCGTCGCCCGGGCCCGGGTGACGGCCGGCCCGCAGGTGGACCGGCACGGTGCGCGGATGGCCGCGCATTCCGGTGGGGAGTGTCGTCGGGGCGGGCGGCGCCGATGACCGGTTTCGGTGCGCCGCTGCTGGAACCTCCGGCGGTCGATCCGGCGCCCGTCGGCCGTCGCACCGGCGCCGCACTGATCGACATGCTGCCGGTCTTGGCGCTGCTGGTGGGCGCCGCCGTGTGCCGTTTCGGCACCGGCCTTTCCGGGTGGGTGGCGGTCGTCCTCGTGGGGGTCGCGGTGGTGTGGCTGGCCGTGTGCTGGTGGGGGTCCTGGTCCGGAGGGCGCACCATCGGCAAGCGCGTGCTCGGTCTGGTGGAGGTGATCGACGGTCCCGGGTCGGGGGCCCGGCCCTCGTCAGGGCGGTCGCGGGCGTTGGCGCGGCTACTGCTGCGCGGGACGCTGTCGCTGCTCACGTTCGGGGTGGCCGGA
>DASSTH010000604.1:0-4002 GCA_035708025.1 Nakamurella sp.
GACCGGCACACCGCCGAGCTGCCGGAGGCCGACCTGGCGGTGCTGGGCTACTGGGAGTGGCGGGAGGCGCTGGAGCGGGGCATCGCGGCGCACCACGCGGGGCTGCTGCCGGCCTTCAAGGAGACCGTCGAGGAGTTGTTCGTCACCGGCCTGGTCAAGGCGGTGTTCGCGACCGAGACCCTCGCCCTGGGCATCAACATGCCGGCCCGCACGGTGGTGCTGGAGAAGCTGGTCAAGTTCAACGGCGAGTCCCACGTCGACCTGACGCCGGGGGAGTACACCCAGCTCACCGGCCGGGCCGGGCGGCGCGGCATCGACATCGAGGGCCACGCGGTGGTCATCTGGTCGCCCGGCCTGGACCCGCGGACCGTCGGCGGGCTGGCGTCCAAGCGCACCTATCCGCTGCGCAGCTCGTTCCGGCCCAGCTACAACATGGCCATCAACCTGGTCAGCCAGCTCGGCCGGGACGCCGCCCGCACCCTGCTGGAGCAGTCGTTCGCCCAGTTCCAGGCCGACCGGGCGGTGGTCGGGCTGGCCCGCCAGGTGGCCCGCAACGAGCAGGCCGCGGCCGAACTGGCCGAGTCCATGCGCTGCGAGCACGGCGATGCCGCCGAATACTTCGAGCTGCGCTCGGCGCTGACCGGCGCCGAGCGGGCCGCCGCCACCGCCGGATCGGCCCGTCGCCGGCAGGCCGCCGCGGCGGACCTGGCCCGGCTGCGACGCGGTGACGTGATCAACGTGCCGACCGGACGGCGGTCCGGGCTGGCCGTGGTGCTGGACCCGGGGGTGCAGCCGGACGGCACCGCGCGGCCGCTGGTGGTGACCGAGGGGCGGTGGGCCGGGCGGCTGTCCGCAGCGGACTTCCGCGGGCCGGTGCCGCCGCTGGGCCGGATCAAGCTGGCCAAGGTCACCGAGCACCGGGTGCCCAAGGTGCGCCGGGACATCGCCTCGGCGCTCGCCTCGTCGGGGATCACCGTCCCGACCGGCCGGCCGCGGCGCAGTGCCGGTGCCTCGTCCGACGCCGAGGCCGAACTCGTGGCGCTGCGCCGGGCGGTGCGCGCGCACCCGGTGCACGGCTGCGCCGACCGGGAGGAGCACGTGCAGTGGGCCCGCCGGCGGCAGCACCTGCTGACCGAGACCGCGGCGCTGAACGCCCGGGTGGACGCGGCCCGCACCTCGCTGGGCAAGGAGTTGGATCGCATCCTGGCGCTGCTCGCCGAACGCGGCTACCTGGAGGGCGAGCAGGCCACCGGACCGGGAAAGATGTTGCGGCGCATCTGGTCGGAGAGCGACCTGCTGGCGGTGGAGTGCCTGCGTCGTGGCCTGTGGCGTGACCTGTCGGCGGCGGAACTGGCCGGGGTGGTGTCGTCGTTGGTGTTCGAGGCCAGGCGGGAGTCGGCGATCGGCCGGCGTCCGCTGTCCGGTCGGCTCGGTGACGCGGTCGCGGCAGTGGAGCAGATCTGGGGCGAGATGGCCGGCCGGGAACGGCACCACACGCTGCGGGTGACCCGGCAGCCGGACAGCGGGTTCGCCGCCGCGGTGGCCGGCTGGGCGCGCGGCGGGACGCTGGCCGAGTGCCTGGCGGCGGCGGACGTGGGTGGGGTGGAGCTGTCCGCCGGGGACTTCGTGCGCTGGTGCCGGCAGGTGATCGACCTGTTGGACCAGATCCGGGTCGCGGCGCCGGACGACCTCGCACCGCAGGCGGGACGCGCGGTGGCGGCGCTACGCCGGGGAGTCGTGGCGGTCGGCACCGAATAGATCCCGGTTGCCGCCCGGTTCGCGGTGAGGCCTGGGACCCGCGGAGTTGCCGTGGCAGCGGGGCTCCCAGGCCGGGACCGGGGCAACTTCCCAAAGTTGACCAATGCCCTGACAAATGCGCCCGGTACTGCGTAACGTTCCACGCGACGCCGCGGGCGCCACTCGCAGTGAGCACGCGCGGCTTACAGCCACGGCGGCAGGGTGCCGTGGTTGGATCACCACGACGGCAGGGCGTCCGGCCGCTGCCACAGGTAGGAGGCACGTGATGAGCACGCCGTACGGCCAGGGCGCGCCCGGCGCCGACCAGCCGGGCCAGCAGCAGTGGCCGGGCTATCAGCCTCAGGGCACCCCGTCGGGCGAGCAGCCTGCCCAGCCCCAGCCCGGATACGAGCAGTACGGCCAGCAGCAGCAGTCCTACGGTCAGCCCGAACCTCAGCAGCAGCAGTACGGTCAGCAGCCTCAGCAGTACGGTCAGCCCGAGCCTCAGCAGCAATACGGCCAGCCGGAACACCAGCAGCAATACGGCCAGCCTGAGCCCCAGCAGCAGTACGGCCAGCAGAGTGGCCCGCAGCAGGGTGGCTATGGTCAGCAGTCCTATGGTCAGCCCGCCGCCGATCCGGGACACGGTCAGCAGCCGGCCTACGGCACCGGGGGAAACCCGGCGTACACGGGTCAGGAGTACGGCCAGCAACCGGGCGGCTACGGCCAGCCCGCCACGGGTGGGTACGGCCAGCCGCCGAGCGGCGGGTATGGCCAGCCGGCCTCCGGTGGGTACGCGCAGCCGCCAAGTGGGGGATACGGACAGCCGGCCACCGGTGGGTACGGCCAGCCGCCGAGCTACGGGCAGCAGCCGGGTTACGCGCAGCAGTCGGCATACGGCCAGCAGGCCACCTACGGTCAACCGGCCGCGACCGGATACGCGCAGCCGGGACAGGCCGCCTACGGACAGCCGGGGTATGCCCCCACGGCGGAGCAGCCGGCGGCGAAGAAGTCCAACAAGGGCGCGCTGATCGGGATCATCGTCGCCGTGGTGGTGATCATCGCCGCCGCCATCGTGCTGTTCTGGAAGCCGGGCGTGATCACCAGCGGCAGCAAGACCTTCGACAACACCAAGGTCGCCGAGGGCGTGCAGACCATCCTGACCAACAAGCCCACGGACAACCCCGCCGGCTACGGCCTGACCGGCATCAGCGACGTGAACTGCCCGTCCGGCGAGAAGGTCACCAAGGGCAGCACCTTCACCTGCAACCTGAAGCAGGACGGTGCCAGCAAGACGGTGACCATCAGCGTGGTCGACGACAGCGGCACCTACACGGTCGGCACGCCGCACTGACGCTGGGGACTCGCCGCTGTACTCCCGGCGTCGGCAGATACACGGTCGGCACTCCGCGCTGACGCCTGGGCTCGCCGTCGCAGGCGCACCGTCGGGACCGCATTGACGCCCGTCGGCGCCACCCCGCGGGATGTCTCACGGGACGCTTTGACTTTGCTCCATACGCTGGAGCAAAGTCAAAGCGTCGTCACCAGCATTGGCCGACCGGCTGGCGGGCCCGACGAACCCGCGTCCGGGCATCGTTGACGACCCGCCGGTTGATCACCCGTGATAGCCCGCGGCCGGTGATGCGAGACAGCCCGCGGCCGGTGATGCGAGACAGCCCGCCGTCGGTCATCGGTGGTAGCCCGCGGCCGATCATTCGTGATAGCCCCGCCCGCGGAGGGGGCCAGCGGTAGGAAATCGCACCTCGTTCGTGGGACCCACGGCGTTCCTGCAGGTGGCGGTCCGCCGGCCGTCAACGAGGTGCGATTTTCTCCCGTCACCGCAGTTCTGCCGGCGCGTCCCGGTCGTTCTAGCGATCCGCCAGCGCCGCCAGCAGCCGGTCGCTGGAGCCGCCCAGGCCGTGTTCCTCGACAAGGGCCTCCAGCCCCTGGGGATCGGCCGGCTCGCGCGGGAGTTCGGCGTCGCCGGCGGGTTCCACGTGCAGCTCGGCGTCCGTGGACACCCGCACCACCCGCCACGCGGCCGGCAGGTAATCCACTGCCGCCGCCAGCTTGCGCCGCACCCCGGCCGACAGCGCCGCACCGGGATCCTCCGCCGCCGCCAGCAGCGCCTCCAGCGACCCGAACCGGCCGATCAGGTCGGCGGCGGTCTTCTCCCCGATGCCCGCCACGCCGGGCAGCCCGTCGGAGGGGTCACCGCGCAGCGTCGCCATGGCCGCGTAGCCCGCGCCGTCGACGCCGTAACGC
>DASSTH010000605.1:0-2604 GCA_035708025.1 Nakamurella sp.
CGCAGCAGCCGGCGCAGCGCGTCGTTCACCGCCTCCGGAGCCTCCATGATCGCCATGTGCCCGGCGCCCTGGATCACCAGCAGCTCGGCACGCGGCAGCATGTCGGCGATGTCCCGGGATCGGGACGGTGGCGTCATGCGGTCCGCGTCGCCCACCGCGATCAGCGCGGGGATGTCGGTGAGGGCCGGCGCGGCGGCCGTCTCGTCGTGACCGAACAGTGCGGGGGCGAATTCGGCGATCACGTCCATCGGCGTGGCCGAGATCATCTGGTCCAGGTAGTCCACCAGCGCCGCCGGCACCTTCGGATCGGCGAACCCGAGCGAGCGGGTCAGCAACCAGATGGCGTCCCGGCCGGCCGTCCGGCCGCGCTCGAACATCCGTGGATAGCGGGCGGCGGCCGCGGCGAACACCGGCAGCAGCGGGTTGGCGCCGTTGATCTGCAGCCAGCGGCCGTCCCGGTGCCCGACCTCCGAGGCGGTGGTGGACAGCAGGGCCACGCCGGCCACCCGGTCGGCGAAGAATCCGGGATCCCGGCCGGCCAGCGCCAGCAGGGCCATCCCGCCCATCGAGTGGCCCACCAGCACCAGCGGACCGGAGGGGGCAGCGGTGGCGATCACCGCGGCCAGATCGGCCGCCAGGTCGTCGATCGTCGCGTGGCCGGGCTCGGCCTTGCTGGACCTGCCGTGCGAGCGCTGGTCGTAGAACACCATGCGGACCGGCGGGGCATGGCCGGGGCCTGACTCGGCGTCGGACTCCGCGCCGGACCCGAAGTCCGGTCCGGCCAGGCCGAGCCGCTGGAAGTGCCAGGAGCCTGACCGCAGCGTCCAGCCGTGGCTGAAGACGACCGTCAGCGGGGCGTCGGCGGGGCCGGCTTCCTCGACGTGCAGGGCCACGCCGTCGGCCGCCGCCACCGAATAGCTGCGATCGGCCTCCAACGCGTCGAAGGCGCTGTCCGCGCTGCCGTCACCGTCGCCGGCGATCAGTCGGTAGCGCCGCAGCGCCCGCCGCTGCGCGGTCACGCCGCCCAGCGCGGCGGCACCGATCAAGCCGCCGGCGACCGACACCGACCCCACCACCTTGCCCAGCGCACTCACCGTCGGCCTCCGCCCGTCGCAGATCCGGGTGCCACGCCGGGGTACCTGCGTGGCACCCGCGGCCCGATCCTGGTGACGATCTCGTAGTCGATGGTGTCGCAGTATCCGGCCCAGTCCCGGGCGGTGGGTTCCCCGCGGTCGCCGGGTCCGAACACCAGCACCTCGTCACCGGCGTGCACGTCGTCGTCGCCGCAGTCCACCACCACCTGGTCCATGGCGACCCGGCCGGCGATGCGGCGCCGTGTCCCCCCGATCAGCACCTCCCCGACGTTGCCTGCATTGCGGGGCAGTCCGTCGCCGTAGCCCAGCGGCACCAGGGCCAGCGTGCTGGGCGCGGCGGTGCGGTAGGTCAGCCCGTAGCCGACGCCCTGTCCGGCCGGCACCCGCTTGGCCAGTGCGACGGTCGCCCGCAGCGTCATCGCCGGCCGCAGCCCCGGGTCGGCGGTCACCGGGCACAACCCGTACAGCCCGATCCCGCAGCGCACCAGGTCGAACCGGGTGGCCGGGTGGGCGATCGTGCCGGCGGTGTTCGCCAGGTGATGCCACCGCGGGCGGAGTCCGGCCGCGCGGGCGGCGGCGATGGCCTCGGTGAACCGCGCGGTCTGCTCGGCCACCGATGGGTCGCCCGGGATGTCGGCGCTGGCCAGGTGGCTCATCAGTCCCACCACCTCGACCAGGCCATCGGCTTCCGCCCTGGCGGCCTGCGCGAACATCGCGGCCATGTCCGCCGGGCCGGCCCCGTTGCGGCCCAGTCCGGTGTCCAGCTTCAGGTGGATCTGCGGACGGCCACCAGGTGCCGCGGACGCGGCGGCGGTGACGGTGCCCAGATGCTGCACACTCGCGACGCCGACCTGCACCCCGGCGGCCAGCGCCGGGCGCACGTCCTGGGCGGGCGGCCACAACCAGGCGACCAGCGGGGCGTCGATCCCGCCGTGCCGCAGCGACACGGCCTCGTCCAGCGTCGCCACTCCCAGCAGGCTGGCCCCGCCGGCGAGTGCCGCGCGCGCCGCGGGCTGCGCGCCGTGGCCGTAGCCGTCCGCCTTCACCACGGCCATGACGGCGGCCCGCCCGGCGGACCGGCACAGCAGGGCGGTGTTCGCCGTGATGGCGGCCAGGTCCACCACCGCTTCGGCGCGCACCCCGGGATCCACCGGCGCGCCGGCCGGCCCTGCCGCGGATGCACTGGCCCGGCCGGTCACGTCCCGCGACCGCCCTGTCGCGTCGGTGGAAACCACACCCGTGATGGAACCACGCCTGCGTCTGCGGCCGGATCCCGACGCCCCGGGGCGGACCCCGCCACCTGACAAGGCCCCGGTCGATCCGGGGCCTTGTCACGTTCCGGATCGATCCGGGCCTCGGATGCTTCCGGACCGATCCGGCCCTCGGAAGCTTCCGGACCGATCCGGGCCCTGCGGGACTGTTACACGCGACGCTTTGACTTTGCTCCAAAGGCTGGAGCAAAGTCAAAGCGTCTGCACGAGCACACTGGGCGGGCGGCGGCGAGAGCACT
>DASSTH010000606.1:0-28208 GCA_035708025.1 Nakamurella sp.
CATCCCGTGGCATGTGCACTCCTACGAGGAGAGCCTGTACATGATGGCCGGCGAGGTCGTCGTGCAGACGCCCGATGGCGCGGCACTGCTGTCGGAGGGCGACTACGGGCTCATTCCGCTGGGCGTGCCGCATGCGCTGCGTAACGAGGGCTCGGCGCGCGCGGAGTGGGCCCGCTGCTCCGCGCCCGCGCCGCGGGCCGCCCATAACGGCGACACCGAGACGGTCCCCGGCCGGGAGGACGTGCCGGCGGTACACATCGACGTGCGCGATCCCCGGAACCGCCGGTACGGTCACGTCGCCCCCGAGCACATGGACCCATCTCTGCAAGGCCAGCAGAACCTGGCGGTCTCCGCCAGCATGCGCACCGCATTGCTGGTGTACAGCGGTATCTCGCTGAAGATGATGGTGGACACCGACCTGGGCTCGGTGCTGGCCAACATGTTCATGGTGCAGTACGAACCGGGCGGGCTGGCCTCGCCGCACGACCATCCGCTGGAGGAGACCTATCTGATCCTGCAGGGCAGCGTGCAGGCCACCTTCGACGGGATCGAGTACGAGCTCACCCCCGGCGACATCGCCTGGGCGGGCGTGGGATGCGTGCACTCCTTCCGCAACACCGCCGATGTGCCGGTGAAGTGGCTGGAGACCCAGTCGCCGCTGCCGCCCGCCCGGCACGCCTACCGGTTCATGCGGGACTGGGACTATCTGCGAACGGCACTGGAGCGAGAGGGATCGTCGAGCACATGACCACCGTCGTGATCGGAGGAACCGCCGGCATCGGCCTGGAGTTCGCCCGCCTGCGGGCGAAGGCCGGCGTGCCCGTCGTCATCACCGGCCGGGACGAACAGCGGGCGCGCGCAGCCGCGGAGTCCATCAAGGCGGAGCCGAGGGCCTTCGACCTGGCCGAGCCGCGAGGCATCGCCGCCGCCCTGGCGGGGATCAGCGACGTGGACGAGCTGGTGCTGGCGGCCATCGACCGAGACACCAACAGCGCCATCGACTACGACATCGAACGCGCCGTCCGGCTGGTCACCATCAAGCTCATCGGCTACACCGAGGTGATCCACGCACTGCACCCGGTGCTGACTCCGGAGGCCGGCATCCTGATCTTCGGCGGGCGGGCCAAGGACAAGCCGTACCCCGGGTCCACCACGGTCTCCACGGTGAACGGCGGCGTGATCGGCATGGTCAACACCCTGGCGCTGGAGCTGGCACCGATCCGGGTGAACGCCCTGCACCCCGGCATCGTCGGGGACAGCCCGTACTGGGCGGGCAAGCCGGCCGGTGTGCTGGACGGCTACCGGGCCCGCACTCCCACGGGGCGGCTGGCCTCCATGGCGGATGTCGTGGACGCCATGGACTTCCTGCTCCGCAACAAGTCGGTGAACGGGGTGCAGCTCGGAGTCGACGGCGGCTGGATGTTGACGTGAGCGACGCCGGAGCGAGTCAGGCCCGTCGCGAGGGACTTGCAGGGCCGACGAGCGCAGCGCGGAGCGAACAATCAGGCACCGTGCAGCTTTTCGGGGCCGGGCTCCGATCGGTCGCGCGAAGAAAATCGCACCTCGTTGCCGGCTGCCGGAGCATCGCCGCAGGTGGCGGCTTGCGCAGTCGCATCGAGGTGCGACTTTCTACCGCACTCAGCCAGACCGGCCCTTGTCGGCACGCGAGCGAGGCCAGCGCGAATCGCGGGCAGCACGGCGACGCCGACGTCACAGTCGCCGGGCCGACGAGTGCGGCGCGGCGTGCTCGATCCGAGATCGTGGGCCATGGACGCTGACCACCGGGTCCGGGTCGCGGTGTTGGGCGCCGGCCGGATGGGCGCCGCGATGGCCGAACGGCTGCGCCAAGTCGACTTCGAGGTGTCGGTGTACAACCGCAGTCCCGATCGTGCGCGCGAGGTGGCCGGCCGGATCGGCGCCGGGGTGGCCGCCACGCCGGCGGAGGCGGCCCGCTGGGCATCCGAGGCCGGTGACGGGACGCCCGGAGCCGGCGTGCTGCTGGTGTCGCTGGCCGACGACACGGCGTGCCGGGAGGTCTATCTGGGTCCGGACGGCCTGGTGTCCGCGCTGACGACGGCGGCGGTGGTGGCGGACACCAGCACGATCGATCCGGAGACCGCGCGGGAACTCGCTGCCGCGGTCGCCGAACGAGGCACCGCGATGGTGGACGCCCCCGTCTCCGGCAGCGTCCCGGCGGCCCTGGCCGGCAGCCTCACCGTGATGGTGGGTGGCGACCCCGCTGCACTGGAGCGTGCTCGGCCGGTACTGGAATGCATCGGCCGGCGAGTGGTCCACGTGGGCGGCACCGGCACCGGAGCGGTGGTCAAACTGGCCGTCAACGCGGTGGTGCACGCCCTGAACCAGGCGCTGTCCGAGGCGGTGGTGCTGGCCGAGAAGGCGGGGGTGCCGCTTCCGACGTTCTACGACGTGATCGCCGACAGTGCCGCTGCCGCACCCTTCGTCGGGTACAAGCGCCAGGCCTTCGAGCATCCGGAATCCGCGCCGGTCGCCTTCAGCCTGGATCTGGTCGGCAAGGATCTGCGGCTGATCCTGCAGTTGGCGGACCGGGTCGGCGCCCCGATGGCGCAGGCCCGCACCGGCCTGGACACCGTCGACCGGGCGGTGCGGTCCGGCCTGGGCGATGCCGACATGAGCGCCCTGGCACTACTGCTACGCGAGGCATGAGAGCAGCACCGGCCAGGCGGTCGCCCACCCGCTCCTGTGCCCTACCGGCCGGCCCCGCGCCTCCTCCCGGATGGTCGGACCACCGCGGCGGGGCCCGCCGACCGTCCGCGACGCGAATCGGCCGGGGCCGCGGTGGACCCGCGCACCGTCAGGCTCAGCGGCAGCAGCACCGACTTGTCGGCGGCCGAGCCGTTCAGCTTGGCCAGCAACAGCCGGGCCGCCTCGGCGCCGATCTGGTAGTGCGGCACGTGGACCGTGGTCAGCGGCGGGCTGATCTTGTCGATGAACGGCATGTCGTTGAACCCGACCACGCTCAGGTCGTCCGGGCACCGCAGCCCGCGGGCCGCCAGCGCGTCGTAGCAGCCCAGTGCCATCAGATCGTTGGCCGCCACCACCGCGGTGAACTCCAATCCCGCGTCCAGCATGCCGGCCAGCGCCGTGGCACCGTCCTCCTCGCGGAAATCGGCGCACTGCACCACCAACCGCTCGTCGGCGGGCAGGCCGTGTTGGGCCAACGCGGCCCGGAACGCCTGCAGCCGGACGATGCCCGGGGAGGTGGACTGCGGACCGGCCAGGTGCGCGATCCGGCGATGCCCCAGACCGACCAGGTGCTCCACCGCCATGGACATCCCGCTGGCGTCGTCGCCGGTCACGGTCGAGGTCTGCAGGTTCTCCACCCGGCGGTTCATCAGCACCAGCGGCACCTGCTCGGCCACCAGCTGTTCCAGCAGCGGATGGTGCAGCAGCGCGGTCGCCACGATCAGCCCCTCCACCTGCCGGGCCCGCATGGCGGATGCCTGCAACAGTTCCTTCCCGGTATCGCCATCGGTGTTGGCGATCAGGGCGCTGTACCCGGCATCGGCCAGCACGTCCTCGATGCCGCGGACGATGGGCGGGAACAGCGGGTTGGTCAGGTCCGGGATCAGCACCCCCACCGATGCCGACCGGTTGGTCTTAAGCGATCGGGCCACCGGGTTGGGCACGTATCCGAGCCTGCGTGCCTCCCGTCGGATCCGTTGCGCGGTGGCGGCATTCACCAGATCCGCGGTCGCCGGGTTGAGTGCCCGGGACACCGTAGCGGGATGCACGCCGGCGGCCGAGGCGACGTCCCGCAACGTGGCGACCATCCGCAGCCTTCCGCTCGAACCACACGACCGCCGTCGCACGACGGGGAGCGACGACGCCTGGTGACCCTACCCGGGTGGCGTCACCAGGACACCGCGACATACTTGGGCTCGGTGTATTCCAGCATTCCCTCGTGCCCGCCCTCCCGGCCCAGGCCGCTCTGCTTGCTGCCCCCGAAGGGTGCGGCGGGGTCGGACACGACACCGCGGTTGAGCCCCACCATGCCGCACTCCAACGCCTCCGCGATCCGCAGGCCGCGCGCCAGATCCCGGCTGTAGACGTAGGCGACCAGGCCGTACTCCGTGCGGTTGGCCAGTTGCACCGCCTGGTCGTCGGAGGAGAAGGTGACGACCGGGGCCACCGGGCCGAAGATCTCCTCGGCCAGGATGGGCGCCTCTGCCGGAACGTCGGCCAGCACCGTGGGCGGATAGAAGAATCCCGGCCCGTCGGGGACGACGCCGCCGGTCAAGACCCGGGCGCCCGCGCCGATCGCCGAGTCGACCAGCGAGGCGACCTTGTCCCGGCCCGCCGCATTGACCAACGGGCCCAGCTGGTTCCGCCGGTCCGACCCCGGTCCGATACGCAGCCCGGCCATCGCGTCGGTGAGCTTGCGGCAGAACTCCTCAGCGACGTCGCGGTGCACGTAGAACCGGTTCGCCGCGGTGCACGCCTCTCCCCCGTTGCGCATCTTGGCCACCATGGCGCCGGCCACCGCCTCGTCCAGGTCGGCGTCGTCCAGCACCAGGAACGGGGCGTTGCCGCCCAGCTCCATCGAGCAGCTGACCACGTGCTTGGCCGCCTCCGCCAGCAGCACCCGGCCGACCTCGGTCGAGCCGGTGAACGACAGCTTGCGCACCCGCGGGTCGGCCAGCACCTGCGCCGCGACGGCACCCGACCGACGGGACGGGATCACGTTCACCACACCGTCCGGGACGCCGGCTTCCGCGAGCAGCTGGGCGACGGCCAGTGCGGTGAGCGGGGTCTCGGACGCCGGCTTGAGCAGGACGGAGCATCCGGCGGCCAGTGCCGGGCCGATCTTGCGGGTCGCCATCGCGGCCGGGAAGTTCCACGGCGTGATCAGCAGCGCCACCCCGATCGGCTGCGGGATCACCAGGATGCGATTGGTTCCGGCCGGCGCCGTCTGCACCGAGCCGCTCAACCGCACGGCTTCCTCGGCGTACCACCGGAAGAATTCGGCGGCGTACCGCACCTCGCCGAGCGCGTCGGCGAACGACTTGCCGTTCTCGGCGACGATCAGCTGCGCGAACCAGTCCTCGCGTTCGATCATCAGCTCGTGTGCCCGACGCAGCACCTCTCCCCGCTCCCGCGGCGCCCGGGCGGCCCAGCCCGGCATGGCGGTGGCGGCCGCATCCACCGCGGCCAGCGCGTCCTGCGGTGTGCCGTCGGCAACCTGGGTCAGCACGTCACCGGTGGCCGGGTCGGTGACGGCAATGGCCGAACCGTCCCCTGATGCCGACCAGCGGCCGCCGATCAGGCAACCCGTCGGCACCGGTCGCCCGAACAGTTCGACCGACGAAGTCCCGGTGTGGCGCGGTGCATGGGCGGTGACGGTCATCGAGATCTCCTGGGCTCTGCGTTGGGATGACGTGGCTGTGACGGGAATCAATACGGATTGGCGATGAACAGGTCCTGCGCCGGGAACAGCGTGAGGACCCGGGGACCGTCCGCGGTGACGACGATCTCCTCCTCGATACGTGCCGCGGAGAACCCGTCGCTGGCGGGACAGTAGGTTTCCAGCGCGAACACCATGCCCTCGGCCAGTTCGACCGGCGCGTCGAAGCTGTTGAGCCGGCTGATGATCGGTCGCTCGTGCAGACCGAGGCCGAGCCCGTGGGCGAACTGCAGGCCGAACGCTGCCAACTCGTTCTCGAATCCGAAGTCCTGCGCCCGAGGTAGCAGCCGGGCGATCTCGTCCGAGGACACCCCGGGCCGGATGGCTTCGATGGTGCGGTCCATCCAGTCCCGGGCCTGTGCGTAGGCATCGCGCTGGGCGGTGGTGGCACTGCCGACGGCAAAGGTGCGGTAGTAGCAGGTGCGATATCCGTTGAAGGAGTGGATGATGTCGAAGAACGCCTGCTCCCCGGGCCGGATGATCCGATCGGTGAAATTGTGCGGGTGGGGATTGCAGCGCTCCCCGGAGATCGCGTTGATGGCCTCCACCTGGTCCGACCCGAGTTCATACAGCCGCTTGTTGGCCAGGGCGACGATCTCGTTCTCCCGGATGCCCGGCTTGAGGGCCTCGACGATGTCCTGGTAGACCCCGTCCACCATCGCCGCCGCCTGGTTGAGCAGCATGATCTCGTCCGCGGACTTGATGACCCGGGCATCCAGCATGCGTTGCTGCGCATCCGCGACCCGCAATCCCTGCCGCTGCATCTCGAACAGGAATGGCGGCTCGACGATGTCCAGCCCGACCGGCGCGTCCGCGACACCGGCATCCACCAGTAGCGACTTGATCTCGCTGACGGCAGTCCGCATCAGCCCGGCCTCCGGGGCGACAGCCCCGCGGAACCCCAGGAAGCCGGGGCGGCAGTTGTCCTCCGGCAGCCAGCCCGAGTGCAGCTTGTGATGGCGCACGGCTGAACCGAAGTCCCACAGGATGGGCTCGCGGTCGCGCAACAACAACGCGTACCTGATCATCTTGTCGCCCAGCGCGCCGCCGATCCAGGTCTGTGTGGTGTAGCGGATGTTGTAGAAGTCGAACAACAGGAACGCTCCGCAGTCGCTGGCGTCCAGCGCGGCCTGGGCCCGCCCGAGGCGGTAGCGGCGCAGCCGGTCGAAGTCGACGCGGTACTCGTAGTCGACCGCCATGTGGCCCGGTGCGGACAGAGGACGTGACATCTCATGCTCCTTGTGACGTCAGCGGCGGCGGCGCTGCTCGTGAGACCGTGTCGGGTCGTTCGCGTCATGATGGATGGTCGGCAAGTGGGTGCCGGTGCGGTTGGAGACGGCTTCGGCCTCCTCGGCGAACTGCCGCTGGTGCCGGCCGCCGGCCACCCGTAGCCGCAGGCCGGCCGGCGGATCCTGACGGTGGCCGGAGGCGCCGGCTCCGGCCAGCCCGACCCAGTGCCGTGCCCCGGTGACCACCAGGTCGGCCAGCGGGACGTTCATTCCGGTCCCGTCACCGCTCTCGCTCGGCAGACAGACCGTCGTCGACGTCCTTGCCCTCCGGCTGCAGTTCCAGGCCGGCCGCCGCCGCCTGCAGCTGCAGCAGGACGGCGAAGTCGTTCTCCCGGTGGCCATGCCCCACCGCCGACGAGACCAGTTGGTGGACCAGCGCCGCCACCGGCATCGGGGCCTCCAGCCGGCGGGACGCCGCCAGGCCCAGATCGAAGTCCTTGCGCAGCAGGACCGGAGTGAACGTGGGGGTGAAGTCCAGGTTCACCAGGGCCGGAGTCTTGTACCGGGAGAAGGTCGACCCCATGACACTGCCGTTCAAGAACTCCAGGAATGCGCTGCGCGACACCCCGCCCTTCTCGGCCAGCACGGTGATCTCGGCCATGCTCTGGATCACCACACCGAGGAACACGTTGTGACAGATCTTCACCAGCCGAGCCAGCTCGTCCACACCGACATACGTGACGGAGGGCGCGATGGCGGTCAACAGCGGCCGGACCTGTCGGAAGGCATCCTCCGACCCGGACACCGCGATGGACAGCTTGCCCGCCGTGACGACCTTGCCGTTCCCCGACACCGGGGCGGCGAGCAACGCGACCCCGAGGGACGCCGCTCGCTCCCGCAGGGCCCGGGCCTCCTCGATATCCACCGTGGAGGAGTCGACCACCACCTCGGGGCGCTGCTCGCCGCCGAGCACCCCGCCGGCGCCGAACAGCACGTTCTCCAAGTCCGCGCCGGCCGAGACCATGGTGAACACCACCGGCGACGACGCCAGATCCGCCGGGCTGTCGACCACGTCGGCGCCCTTGTCCTGGAGGGCTTCCGCCTTGGCACGAGTCCGGTTGTAGACCCGGACGCGATGCCCGGCATGCAGTAGCCGGGCGGCCATCGCCGCCCCCATGCGGCCGGCGCCGATCCAGCCGACGGTGGACAGATCAGGGTCGGGCGCGGACGGTGTCTCGGCCTGGTCGATGCTCTGTGCGCTGGTCATCCTGACACCCTTCACCGCTCGATACCGGACTGTGGCGAGACGCTACGACGCGTCGTTGCAATCGATTGTTATCCGCCACCATATGCGGAGAGCCATTGACTGGTCAACGGGTCCGTACGGGGTTCCGGTTCGGCATGGGTCACACCGCGGGAGGCGTCGACCGCTCATGCATGCGTTCGTGGCTCGACCACAACCGGACAGCCAAGGGCCCCAGCCCCTGCGACCGCGTCCCACCGGCGAGCCGCTGCGGCAGCAACCGATTGCAGCGAACGCAACTTCACGATCATGTGGGACTTCCCCGATGACGCAACGCTCGCTACGCTGACGTGATGCGCGTGAGCGCTATCGAACCTCCAGCCAATGCAAACGCTCTCGCATCTCTGCCGCTGAGGAGTCCGCCATGCCCGAACGACGGATCGCCATCCTGGGAACGGGAGCCAACGGAGCGTCGATCGGCGCGGACCTCACCCGGGCCGGCCTCGACGTGGTGTTCATCGAGCAATGGCCGGCGCACGTGGAGGCCATGCGCCGCCATGGGCTGCGGATCGAGACCAGCGAGGGCCCGCAGACCACCCGAGTGCGGGCGATCCACCTGTGTGAGGTCGCCGAACTGCAGCAACGGTTCGACGTCGTGCTGGTCGCCGTCAAGGCCTACGACACCCGCTGGGCATGCGAACTGATCCGGCCCTACCTGCGGGAGGACGGCCTTGCCGTCGGCCTGCAGAACGGGCTGACCGTCGACGACATGAGCGAGATCCTCGGTGAACACCGGACGCTGGCGGCCGTCATCGAGCAGTCGGCCGCGCTGTACCAGCCCGGGCTGGTCGAGCGGCACACTCCCTTGTCGGCGTCCTGGTTCGCGGTCGGCAGCCCCACTCCGGCGACCGCCGGACGGGAACTGGAGATCGCCGATCTGCTCAAGCATTCCGGCACCGTGGAGGTTCCCGACGACATCATCTCGGCGAAGTGGATGAAGCTGGTGGTCAACTGCGCGGAGTTGGTGACCACGGCGATCGTCGACCTGCCCATGCGTGAGGCGATCCAACTGCCGGGCATGCATCGGGTGATGTTCGAGGCCGGGTATGAGGCGATTCGGCTGGCGATCGCGGCCGGGCAATCGGTGGTGCCGTTGTTCGGGCTCGCGGATCCGCCGAAGGACCGCCCGGAGGAGTTGGTCGACGCCATGATGGATGCGGTGCTACACCGGTTCTCGATACCTCAGACCAGGACCACGGTGCTGCACGACTGGATGAAGGGCCGGCACAGCGAGGTGAACGAGTTGAACGGGCACGTCGCCCGACTGGCGCCCGGACTGGGCGTGCCCGCACCGGTCAACGCCCGCGTGGTGGAGATCGCCGGGCGCATCGAGCGGGGTGAGTTGGATCGTGGCCCGGACAATGCCGCGCTGCTCGCCGACCCGGTGGTCGGCTGAGCGTCAGGTCGTGGCTCCCGGTCGGGTCATCGCCGGCCGGGAGGACGTGATCGCCGGATCCACCAGCGTCTTGGTCGGTCCGCGTCCCTGTGCCAATGCAGCCACCCCGTCCCGCACCGCATCCTCCAGCGACAGCACCGTCGGAGCCACGTCCGCCCATCCTTCGGTGCGCTGGGCGACCAGTTGCAGCGCCTGGTCGAAGTCCTGTTCGCACACCATGGCATTCGTGCCGATCAACTCGTGCTCATCGACGGCAAGGCGACGAAGGTCGACCTCGAGTCGCCGGCCCTGCAGTCCGACCACGACGAGGCGTCCGCCGCGCGGCACCGCAGCGACCGCAGCGTCGAAGCCGGCAGGCACCCCGGTGGCCTCGTAGACCGTCAGCGGCGGCCCGCCCAGGGCCCCATTCACCTGCTCCCTGAGGGATTCCGGGGGTGCTGCCGCCAGGGTGACACTGGCGCCCACCCGCTCGGCCAGCGCCAACCGTTGCGGGTCGGCATCGACGGCCACCACCACGCATCCCGACCTGGCCAGTGCGTACACCAGGAAGGTGCCGATTCCGCCCACACCGACGATCAGCACCGGTTCTCCGGGCAGGCTGCGCCCCCGATTGCGGGCATGCACCGCGATCGACATGGGTTGGCCCAGCGCCGCAGCGTCCGGTCCGAGGCCGAGTTCGTCGACGATCCGGCAGTTCACCGCGGGAGTGACGACGTACTCCGCCAGAGCTCCGTGCCGGTGCAACCCGACTCCGTGGTAGTCCACGCAGAGATTGCTCCTACTGCGCAGGCACTGCCAGCACCGCCCGCAGGGGACGGCGCCGCAGGACGCCACCAGACGGCCCAGCCAGCGGGCATCGACGCCCGGGCCGACGTCCACCACCACACCGGAGAACTCGTGTCCGATCACCATGGGGCCCAGGTGCCCGGTAACCGGATGCCGCCGCAGGATCGGGAACATCGTCGGCCCATGGCCGAACTCGTGCGCGTCGGTCCCGCACAGTCCGACGGTCCCCACCCGGAGTAGCAGTTCGCCGGAACCGGGCACGGGCACCGGCAGGTCCTCCAGCCGGAGATCGCCCTGGCCGTGCAAGACAGCGGCTCGCACTCACCCACCATCCCTTCCCGCGCCTGCGGCCACCCGTCGGACCCGGGCGGTTCGGTACTGCGCGCCGGCATCGAGCGACACCGCGCCACCCGACGTCACCACGGGACCGTCACACGCTCATCACCCGACCGCGCCGTCGGCGCACCATTCCGACGATGCCGCGCCGGATGAACAGCGCAAAGATCACCAGCAGCAGGCCCAGCACCACACGACTGGCCTCCGGCGGAATGGAGATCCCATAGGTCGAGAGGTCGGGAATGGTGGTACGCAACCACTGTTCCAGCAGCACCACGATGGTGGCGCCGATCAATGGACCCTGCCAGGTGCCCAGCCCTCCGATCACGCACACCAGCACCACGTCCAGCGAGAAGGCCAGGTCGAAACTACCGGTCGGCTCGATATAGCCGGTCAGGTAGGCGTACACCCCGCCGCCCAATCCGGCCAGCGCAGCGCCCAGCAGGAACGCCCGCATCTTCACGTCGGAGGTCCGCACCCCCAAGATGGCGGCGCCCACCTCGTCCTCCCGGATCGCCCGGAGGGCGTGGCCGAAGGTGGAATGCTCCACGGCGTAGGCGATGACGGTCGCGATCACCACCAGCACCAGCAGCGTGTAGTAGAACGAAGCCGCCAGTTGACGCGGCGTCGCCGCCGAGTCCACCGTGGTGTAGACGCCCAGCGCGCCACCCAACAGGCTGCTGTTGAACACGATGGTCTGGGCGAGGAAGGTCAGTACCAGCGTGAAGATGGCGAAGTAGTGGCCGCGGAGCCGGAGCGTGGCGATGCCCACCGGAATGGCCAGCAGCATGGCAGCCAACGCAGCCGGAACCAGCGTAATCAGCATCGACCAGCCGTGCACCGAGTTCAACAGTGCCGCGGTGTATGCCCCGGTGCCGGAGAACACCGCCATACCGAAGTTCAGGTACCCCCCATAGCCACCCAGGATGTTCCACCCGTGTGCCACCAGTGCGGTGAGCAGCACCGTGGTCAGGGTGGTGACGATGCCCAGTTGCAAGGTGTAGGCCAGCGGTGCCAGCGCCGCGAAGTACGCCACCGCGATCGCCGGGCCGACCCACGGTGGCAGGCGCCGCCGTGGGGACGGAGCCGACGCGACGGCCGGGTCGAGGGCCGTATTCCTGCCGGGGACCGGGGAGACGGCACCGGAACCGGTCCCGTCGGAGTGTTCCATCATCCGCATGCCCCCTAGACGGCCCGCTCGCTGACTCCGCCCAGTCCGGTGCGCCGCACCAGCAGTGCGATCGCCAGGATGGCGTAGAGGATGAGATAGGTGTACTGGGTGGGCAACACCACGCTGACGATCGATTCGGTCAGGCCGATGGCCAGCCCGGCGAGCAACGTGTTGAGCACCGAGCCCATCCCACCGATGATCACCACCAGAAACGCCCACGCCAGCCACCGCACGTGGCCCTGCGGGGTGAACGGCATGGCCAATCCCAGGATGCAGCCGCCGAAGGCCGCCAAGGCGGTGCCTGCGGCGAATACTCGCCTGGTCAGTCGATCGACCCCGATGCCGACCATGCTTGCGACGTCACGATTCTCCGACAGCCCGCGGATGGCGGCTCCGGTCAGCGTCCGGGTCAACAACAGATGGATCACCGTCAGCACCAGGATGATCAGCACCGCCGCCGCGACGCGGGAGAGCGCGATGTTCAGGTCCCAGAACCGCAGCACCGTCCCCAGATAACCCAGCCGGACGTTGCGCGTATCGGTCGTCCAGATGAGCACGGCGATGCTCTCGATCGTCACCATGATGCCGAAGAACGCCAGCAGCACGGTCGAGTCGTGTTCGCGCGCCAGGCGCTGCGCGACCCCGCGGTGCAGCGCGAGACCGAAGAAGTAGAACAGCACCACGATCGGCACGATGGACAGCAGCGGATCGACCCCGAGAGCGTTCACCAGCTCCCAGTAGCACAGCGTCGCGAGGACCAGGACCGCGCTGTGCGCCAGGTTGACCACCTTCAGCACGCCGAGGATCACGCTGAGCCCCAGCGCGAAGCCGGCGTAGATGCAGCCCAACAACATCCCGTTGATGAGCAGCTGCGGCAGCTGGCTCAGCGACATGGCACACCGCCCCCGGTCACAGGTTCAACCATTGCTTGATCAGCGAGTCCAACTCGTCGGCGAACTGCGACCGCTCGCCCTGCAGATGGTTGCGGCCGTAGGCCAGGGTGTAGACGTAATCGGCCATGTCGATCGCCGCCTGCACGTTCTGATCCACCAGCAGGATGGTCCGGCCTTCGTCGCGCAGCCGGGCGATCTCGTCGTAGACCTGGTCGACGAGCACCGGAGCGAGCCCCACGGACGGCTCGTCGATCAGCAGCACGGACGGTTCGAGTATGAGGGTGCGGCCGAACTCGAGGAGCCGGGCCTGGCCGCCGGACAGACTCCCCGCAGGCCGCGAACGCAGCGGCCGCAGCACGGGATACCTGTCGTACATGGCGTCCACGGCGGCTTGCAGCCGCTGCGGCGACTTGCGGAGCATCCACGCGCCCAGCCGGAGGTTCTCCTCCACGGTGAGCCCCGGGAACACCGACCGGCCCTGCGGAAGCAGGGCGATGCCGCGAGCCAATCGCTCACCGGGAGGCAGGCCGTCGATGCCCTCGGATCCGAGCATCGTCCGGCCCGATCGGGCGTTCAGGAAGCCGGACAGCACCCGCAGCGAGGTGGACTTCCCCGACCCGTTGGGCCCCAGCACGACCGTGACCCGACCGGGGCGCGCCTCCAGGCTGACCTGGTCGAGCACCGTGTCGTTGGCGTAGTAGCCGGCCGTCACCCGGTCCATGCGCAGCACCTGGGTCGCCGTGGCTGCCCGGGTCATCCGCGCTCCCCCCGGCCGGCCGGGCCCCTGCCGAGATACGCCTCGACCACGGCGGGGTCGACGGTCACGTCGTCCGGCGACCCGGCCGCCACGATCGCCCCCTCGGCCATGCAGATCACCAGTGAGCACAGCCGCATCAGGTCCGGGATCTCATGGCTGACGATCACGAAGGAGGTGCCGTCCCGGTTGCGGTGCCGGATCCTCTCCCGCATCACCTCCTTGACGCTGGGATGCACGCCGGCGAACGGTTCGTCCATCAACACCACGAGGGGTTCGGTCATCAGCGCCCGCACGAACTCCAACAGCTTCTGCTGGCCGCCGGACAGCTCGCTGGCCGGTGTGTCGGCGTGTCCGCCCAGACCGACGAACTCCAGCAGGCCGCGGGCCCGATCCCGGTGACCCGACCGGGATCCCCGCTGGTGCAGGACCGGCACCAGCATGTTCTCCGCTGCCGTGATGGTGCTGAACACACGCGGCTGCTGGAACGTTCTGGTCACACCGGCGCGCACGAAGGCGCTGGAACTCGCGCCGGTCATCGTCCGACCACCCACCATGACCGCACCACCGTCCGGCCGGTGGACGCCGTTCAGCAGGTTGAGGGTCGTGGTCTTGCCAGACCCGTTCGGCCCGATGAGCCCCACGATCTGCTGCGACTCGACCGCGAATGACACGCCGTCCACCGCCGCCGTGCCACCGAAACTTTTGCGCAGATCGGTGACCTCGATCGTGGGGCTCATCGCCGAACCTCCGTAATGTGCGAACCCGGATCAGCCGCCCAGCGGAACGGCCTTCCCGGTCGCCTCGCTGTCCGGCCAGATCACCTCGTTGCCGCCCTTTTGGTACTGCACCAGCAGTGCGCCGAACTTGACCGTGCCGTCCGCGTTGTAGGTCAGCTTGCCCACAGCAGTGTCGAAGGAATTCTGGCCGATGTACTCGCGCAGCTTCTGCTGGTCGAGCGTCTGAGCGCCGTTCACCGCCTGCTGGATCACCTGCATGATGGCGTATCCGCCCGCGGCGTACGCCGGTAGCACATCGGTGCCCAGCGCCGTCTTCATGTGCTGGTACAGATCCGCCAACCCGGCATTGCTCTGGGTCGGCCAGGCGGTCGTCGTGCTGAACACCCCGACCGCAGCGTCACCGAGGTCCGGCCAGTTCGGCAGCGTGGTCACCTGGGACCCGCACTGGCAGTAGTACTTCGGCTTGAAGCCTTCCTGATGCACGGTCTTGGCCATCAGCGAGCTGCCGTTCGGCAGGCCGAGCGCCACGAACACGTCAGCGCCCGAGGCCTTGGCGTGCTGGACGACGCCGGTCAGGTCGGTGGCGGTGCCGTCGTACTCCTCGTTCGACACCACCTCGATGCCGAGTTCCTTGGCGTAGTTCAACACCCCGCCCTCGCCCTCGTAGCCGTCACGCGCGACGAGCGTGAAGGGGTTCTGCTCGGTGGCGACAGCCAGCTTGGTCGGCCGCTCACCGTCCGGAAGCGACTTCAGGAACTCGAAGAACGGCTTGGGGTATTCGGGTTCCTGGTAGGCCCACGAGCTCACCATCAGCTTGGACTTGGCGTGCAACTGCTTGCTGACGAAGCCGGCGTCGAACAGCACCTTGCCGGCCCGCTCGGTGATCGGCACGACGGCGCCGCCCACGGCGGTGGTGTACGGGGCGAGCAGCAGGTCGACCTTGTCGTCGTTGATCAGCTTCTGGTACAGCTGCTGCGCCGTGGTGGCGTTGCTCTCGTCGTCATAGATCTTCAGCTCGACGGGCCGGCCCAGCAGCCCGCCCGAGTCGTTGATCTCCTCCACCGCGTACTCGTACGCCGCCTTGTAGCCCGCCGACGGCCCGGAGTACATGCCCGTCAGGCCGAGAGAACCACCGATCACGATCGGGTCCCCGGACGGCGTCCCGCCGCCACTGCTCGGATCGCCGGCGCCGCCGGATCCCTGCGCCTGCGTGGACGTGCTGCTGGTGGACGGCGGCGCGGAGCCGTCATCGGAGTCGTTCGCGCATCCAGCGGCCGCCATGCCGATGACTGCGAGTGCCGCGATCGTCGCAGTCCTGAGTTGCCTCCACCGTGTCATTGCCAGCCTCCCTGCTGGTGCAGTCGTTCCTCCTGGTCGACCGCCGCTGCAGTCGTTTGCAGCGATGCGGTCGTTGTCGCTCCTCGCGGAATGGGCCGGTGGGTCGCCGGTGGCGGGGATCCATCAGCCGGCTCCACGATGGATCCAGAGCGGCTTTGAAGCTTCAGCATGGCGAGCCGGAAGTGCTTTCGTCAAGGCACATCGTCCCTCCGGCCCCATTACGATCGCATAACGACGTTTGCATGATCGGATCCATTCAGCCCGGCGCGTCTCACGCCTTGGACCGGGCGAGCACCCCTGCGGCCGATCGCTGCGCGTTCGCCACAACGGCGGGCGCGTCGAACGCCACCAGGGTCCCCCCGCGCTTCACAATTCGGCCGTCGGACATGACCGTGTCGACATTCGCCGGGGTGACCGAGCGGACCACCGTCGAGGCCACGTTCACCACCGGAGCGACGTTCAGGTCGTCGGCGCGGATCAGGATAATGTCGGCCCGCTTACCGGGCGTCAGCGAGCCGGTGACGTCGCCCAGCCCGAGCGCCCGGGCGCCGTTGATGGTCGCCATCTCGATGCAGTCGGCGAACCGGACCGCCGGTAGGTGGGCGGTATCGGTTCCCTCCCAGGGGATGCCCATGTTCCAGGCCACACTCATGGCCTCGAAGAGATTCACCGGGTGGATCGAGGTGGCGTCGATCGACAACGACACCGTCACCCCCGCTTCGATCCAACGCAGCAGCGCGGTGCGCGGGTCCCCGGCATCGCCCAGCCGTAGTTCGGAGTGCACCGAGTAGCTCAACGGGGTGCCGGTGCGGGCCATCGCCGCGCGGTCGGCGGCGGTGGCCGCCAGGAAATGACAGATCAAGAAGTCCGGCCCGAGGAATCCCAACCGCTCCAGCTCCGCCGCGTCGACCTTGGTGCTGCCGCCCTGCATGGTGTGGATGGCCACCGGCAGCCCGCGTTCCCGCACCTGTGCCATCTCCGCCAGGAACACCGGCATGTCACCCAGGTCGGGCCCACGCAGGTTCACGCCCAGATGCACCAGCCCGTCGAACGCGTCGTTGCCGTCGAACCACTCGCCCGCCACCCGGTCGATGTCGGTGAAGCTCAGTTCGGTGTCCTCGGGCAGCATGTCGCGGTGCCCATAGGCGTACCGGGCGCGGATCAGGCCGTCCCGGTGCGCCCGCAGTTCGGCGTCGGCGTGCTCGGGGGTGCGGGTGTTGTGCGACCAGTTGTGCACGGTGGTGATGCCGGCATTGGCGGCTTCCACCAGCCCGAGCAGCACGCTGTGATAGAAGTCCTCGGGTTGGTAGTGCGCCGAGGTGGCCCACTTGGCCGGGAAGTAGCCGTAGTCCTCGCCGATGAAGTTGCGCCCCAGCGAGCTCCACATGTGGAAGTGCGAGTCGATCAGCCCCGGCATCACCATCATCCGGCTCGCGTCGATCACTTCCGCGTCGCCGGCCGGCAGATCCACGGCGACGTCCACGATCCGGCCGTCCCGGACCAGCACGTCACAGTGCTCGGCGACGCCGATGCCCGGATCCACCGACACCACCGTGCCGCCGCGGATCAGGTACGACCCCCGTGCCGGGGACTGCTGCGTTGTCACCGTTCCTCCTCGTCGTGTGCGGTATTCCCGCCTCGGTCGGTACCGTCCGTCGGTACCGTGCCGCCGGCCGATCCGGCGGCAGGTGGAAGCCGTCAGGGCCGCCCCGCGCCCAGCCCCACCAGGTCGGACAGCATGGCCGGCTGCGCGCGCATCTCGTCCGCCCGGCCGGACCAGGCGATGGTGCCGCCGTCGCCCAGCACCGAGACGCGGTCGGCGATCCCGAGGGCGAAGTCGACGTTCTGTTCGGCGAGCAGCATGGCCAGCCGGGTGCCCTTGAGCTGGGTCAGCCTGTCCAGGATGACGTCCTGTACCACCGGGGCCAGCCCCTCGGTGGGCTCGTCCAGCAGCAGGGTGTCCGGGTTGCTCACCAGGGCACGGCCGATCGCCACCATCTGCTGCTCGCCACCGGACAGCACCCCGCACATCTGGTTCCGCCGCTCGGCCAGCCGCGGGAACAACTCGTAGACGGTGCCCTCATTCCACCCGTCGGCGACCGGTCGGCTGGCGATCTGCAGGTTCTCCCGGACGGTCAGGCTGGCGAACAGCCGGCGGCCCTGCGGCACCATGCTGACCCCCGCCCGGGCGACCCGGAACGTCGGCCGCCCGCCGATCTCCTTTCCGCCGTGGCGGATCCGCCCGCCCATGAGAGTGGGCGGGTGCAGTCCGCAGATGGTGCGGAACAGCGTCGTCTTGCCGGACCCGTTGCGCCCCAACAGGCCGTGCACCTCGCCCGGATGCACGGACAGGTCCACCCCGCGCAACACCTGGGCGGTGGAGTAGCCGGCGTGCACGTCATGCAGTTCCAGCAGCGGCGGCTCGGCCAAGGTACACCTCCCTCACGCGCGGATGGGCGCGCACCTGCTCGGGCGTCCCCTCGGCGATCATCGCTCCGTTCTCCAGGCACACCGCGCGGTCGGCCAGGCCGAGGGCGAAGGTCAGGTCGTGCTCGATCAGCAGCAGCGGAACGGTCCGCGGCAGAGCCTCGATCACCTCCCGCAGGCGCGCCCGCTCGGTGATCGACAGCCCGGCCGCCGGCTCGTCCAGCAGCAGCAGGGACGGCGGCACCACCAGGGACATCGCGATCTCCAGTTGTCGCCGCTCGCCGTGCGACAGGTCGGCGACCAGGTCGCGGGAGCGGCCGGCCAGCAGCAGCGAATCCAGGATCTGCATGATCCGGTCGCTGTCCGGATGCCTCCGGCTGGGCCAGCAGCGCCAGCGCCTCGGCGACTTCGCCTGCGCCGCCAGCGCGACGTTGTCCAGCACGCTCAGTCGCCCGAACAGCGTGGACACCTGGAAGGTACGGGCGACGCCCAGCCGGGCCCGCCGACGGGCCGGCCAATGGGTCACATCGTGACCGAACAGACCGATACTGCCTGCGCTGGGCCGGATCTCACCGGCAATCAGCCGGAACAGCGTCGTCTTACCGGCACCATTCGGACCGATGATCGCCAGCCGTTCACCGGCGTGCAGGGTCAGCGACACGCCGTCGACCGCGGCGACCCCACCGAAGCGGCGGGCCAGCCGGTCCACCTGCAGGACCGGCGCACCGGCCGGTCCTGCAGGTGGCATCGCTTGCGTCATACCGAACCCGGGCTCAGTTGCCGATGCCGGTGTAGTCCCGGGAGAACACCGGGTGCTTGAGGTACTCGTCCGGGCTGTAGGTCCAGAACTGGCTGACCTTGTCGTACGTCTTCACCGGGACGTTCCAGTACCCACCGGCGTCCCGCGACTGCACCTCGGTCAGGTAGACCGGACCGACGAGGTTGTTGTGATCGTCGAAACTGACCGGACCGTAGGGGCTGTCGTCGAAGGTCAGGCCGCGTGCGGTGTCGATGAACTTGCTTCCGTCGATCGCGCCGCCGGTCTTCTCCAGGGTTTCCGCCGTCACCTGGGCCATCATGTAGCTTCCCGCGGCGTACAACGACGGGATCTCGTCGTACCGCTTCTCGTACTCCTGCACCAGGGTGCGCACGGTGTCGGAGTCCCGGCCCTCTGCCCAGTAGGTGAAGCTGTGCACCCCGTTCGCTGTGTCACCGACCTCCCGCAGGAACACCTCGTCGGCGAAGCAGCAGTTGCCGATCATGATCTTGGGGTCCAGGCCGAAGTCGGTCCAGGCCTGGAACAGCAGGATGGCGTCCGAACCGCCTGCCGAGCCGATGAACACGGTGTCCACGTCCAACTGCTTGATCTGGCTCACGTACGTGCTGAAGTCCTGGGTGCCAAGCGGGTTCCACACCTGCTCGACGATCTTGCCGCCGGCCGCGGTGAAGCCGCTGACGAACCCGCCGCAGCTCTCCCAGCCGAAGGCGTAGTCCGGACAGAGCGTGGCGGCCGTGCGGTAGCCCTGCTCGTAGGCCCACTGACCGGCCGGGAAGTTGGACTGACTGCTGGTGTAGCCGACCCGCAGGATGTGCGGGTCGTACTGCCGCTGGGTCAGGTCGTCGGCCCCGGTGATCTGCAGGGTGGGCAGCCCCTGGTCCGCGACGTAGTTGGCGACCGCGTAGGCGGTGTTGGCCAGCACCGGTCCGGCCACCATGTCCACATGCTCCTGTTCGACCAGCCGCTTGGCCTTGGTCAGCGCGACGTCCGGGTCACCCGCGTCGTCCTCATAGACGGTCTTCACGGTGACCCCGCCGGCGGTGTCGCCGTTCAGCTCCCAGTACAGGTCCCAACCACGCTTCATGTCGGTGCCGAGCGCCGCCGCGAAGCCGGTGACGGGTGAGATGAACCCGACCGTCACCGATCCCCCGGAGCCTCCGCCGGTGGTGCTCGACCCGCCGCCGTCGGCGCTGGATCTGGTGGCCTCGCCCGGGGTGCTGGAGCCTTCGCCCTGGGTGCTGGTGCCGGCTGGGGTGCTGGCGCCGGCCGGGGTGCTGGCGCCGGCCGGGGTACTCGTGCCGTCGCCGGCCCCAGAGCCGTTCGAGGAGCAGCCGACCAGCAGTAGGGCCAGCGCGGCGAGGGCCGAGCCGGCGGTGCGTAACGTCCGACGTGCCTGAGTGTTCACGTGCCTTCTCCCTTTCGATCGATGGCCGGTGAGCCGACCGGCGGCTCGGGTGGTGCGGAAACCTCGTGGGTGCGCCGCCGCCAGCCGGACGGCAGCAGCGCGTCCAGCGCGGGGTGCACGGTGCCCGGAGCGGGACGGGCCGTCCCGCGGCGGAACATGCTGGCCAGCCCGCCCGGCAGGAAGATCACCACGGCGATGAACAGCGCTCCCAGCAATGTCGGCCAGCGCTCCAGGTAGGAGCTCAGCCAGTACTGGATGCCGACCACCAGCACGGCACCGAGCAGTGGGCCCATGACGCTGCCGATGCCGCCGATGATGATGATGACCACCGCCATCGCGGAGCGTTCGAAGGCGGCGGTGGCCGGGCTCATGAACTCCGAGTGCCACACCAGCAGCACGCCGGCGACTCCGGCGACCACGCCGGAGACCATGACGGCGACGAACTTGGCCGGCGCGATGGCGTATCCCAGGCTGGACATGCGGTGTTCGCTGTCCCGGATGCCGCGCAACATCAGGCCGAGCGGAGAGCGGGCGAACAGGTGCAGCAGCAGCACCACCAGCACGCAGACCGCCAGCACGAAGTAGTAGAAGGCGGGGCCGGTCCGGAACGCGTCCGGTCGCTGGATCCCGGTCAGTCCGCTCTGACCACCCGTCACCGCGGACCACTTCAACGCGACGCCGTAGACCATCACGCCCAGTGCCAGCGTGATCATCAGGAACACGATCCCGTTGGTGCGCATGGTGGTTGCCGCATATACGGCGGACACGAGCAGGGTCAGAGCCAGTGCCAGCAACAGTTGGACGCCTAGGCCGAAGCCGTGCTTGACCCCGTAGGCCACCCCGTAGGCGGCGGCCGCCGCAATGCCGGCGTGGCCCATGGAGACCAGGCCGACCTCGCCGGCCGGCATGTTGACGCTGGTGGCCAGCAAGGCGGTGATCAGCATCAGGGTGAGCAGTGAGAGCACGTACTCGGCGGACAGCAGCGGGGCGAGCAGTGCCAGCACCGCCAGCACCGCCCCTGCGGCGCCGCGCACCACGGACCCGCGCCCGGTCATGTCGCCCTGCCCAGTAGCCCGCGGGGACGCAGCATCAGGATCAGTGCCATCGGCGCGAAGACGGCGAAGTAGGAGAACTCCGGGATCCACACCCGGGAGAAGCTGTCGATCAGCCCGATCACCACGCTGCCGACCGCGGCGCCCTGGATGCTGCCAAGGCCGCCGACGATCACCACCACCAGCGCGTACAGCAGGATGTCGGTGTCGGCCCCGGGCCGCATGGTCAGGATGCCGGCGCCGGCCACCCCCGCCAGGGCCGCCAGGCAGGCACCGAATACGAACAGCCACATGAAGACCCGGCCGATGTTGATGCCCAACAGGCCCACGGTCTCTCGATCGTCGACGCCGGCCCGGATGATGGCGCCGATCCGGGAGTGCCGTTGCATCAGGTACAGCCCGACGCCGACCAGCACGGCCAGCGCGACCAGGATCAGCCGGTACTTCGGGTAGACCACCGGTCCCATCTCCAGCGGACCGGACAACCCGGCCGGAACCTTCAGCGACCGCGGGTTGCCGCCGAACACCGCCAGCGACAGGTCGGCGATGACGAACGCCAGGCCGACGGTGACCAGTACCTCCAGCATCTCGTTGCCCCGGACCGGGCGCAGCAACAGCCGCTCGGACAGCAGCCCGACGACACCGGTCGCCACCACGGCCACCACGATGGCCAGCACGTAACTACCGGTCGCCAGGTTGACGGAGATCGCGATGTTGCCGCCCAGCAGGTAATACGCGCCGTGCGCCAGGTTGACGATGCGCATCAGCCCGAAGATCAAGGTGAAGCCGCTGGCCAGCACGAACAGCAGGGCGCCGAAGCTCAGCCCGTTCAGGACCTGGACCGCCAGGTAATCCCAGCTCATCACGGCTCCCGATCTGCGGGCTGCGGGCAGGTCATGGCGTCAGGGCTGTGGGCCCGCGTCGAAGAGTTCCGGGTGGCCGGCCAGCGACACCCGGGTGCGCCGGATGTGGCCGGCCAGGAAGCGCTCCCCGTCCACGGTGTCCCGCCGGCGGATGGCGTCGATCAGCAGTCGATGCTCGGCGTTGACCACCCACATCCGCTGCGGCCCGGTCATCCGCACGAAGGCGCGCCGGTAGGCCTGGGTGGTGTTCCAGAAGCGCTCCACCATCTCGGTGAGCTCGGGGATCGGATTGCCGGCATAGCACAGCAGGTGCAGTTCGCGGTCCAGCGCCAGGAACCGGTCGACGTCCTGGTTCGCCTCGATCTCGTCCTGCAGCTGCTCGATCCGCTCGATCACCGACGCGTCCAGCCGGGGGATGCTCTCGGACAGCGCGAACGGCTCCAGGCGTTCGCGCATCTTGTAGATGGCCTGGCACTCGTTCAGGTCCAGCTTGCTCACCCAGGCGCCGCTGTTGGCCTTGAGCTGCACCAGTCCCTGCGCGTGCAGGATGCGCAGCGCCTCCCGCACGGGCAACCGGCTGGCTCCGTGCCGGGCGGCCACCTCCTCCTGACGGATCCGCTCGCCCGGGGCCAGCACGCCGGCCAGGATGTCCTGGCGGAGGCGATTGGCGATGCGCTGGCTCGCCACCGCGGCCCCCTGCCCGTTGCTCCCGATCCCGGCAGTCGTGCCGCCCCGCCCGGCGCCCGCCGTCATGCCACCCCGTCCGGCACCCCGGCGGCCGCCTGCTCCTGCAGGTAGAACGCCCGCCCGTGCGGATAGCTGACCAACTCGAACTGCAGGCCCCACGGGGCCAGGAAGTACACCCACCGCTGGCCCAGGTGCGGCCCGCTGCTGGTGGTGGGCTCGCCCAGCACGGTGACCCCGTTGGCCCGCAGGTACTGCACCGCGGCGTCCAGATCCTCGACGTACAGGGCGATGTGGTGTCCGCCCACGTCGCTGTTGCGCGGTACCTCGGTGCGCTGGTCCGGGGAGGTGTACTCGAACACCTCGAACACCGGCGAGCCGCCGCAGCGGAAGAACCGCAACTCCTGGCAGGCCGCCCGGGGGTGCACGTTCAGGTGCTCGGCCATCCAGTCGCCGTCCGGGTCCTGCAGCGGTCCGAGCGAGTACAGGTATTCGCAGCCGAGCACGTCCACCAGGAACCGGGTGGCCTCCTCCAGGTCCGGCACCGTGATGCCGACGTGGTCCAGCCGCGTCAGGCCCGGCACTCCGGCCCGATGCTCCGGCATGGGTACGCTCCTCGGCTCTCACCCGGCGAAGGGGTGGTTCAATGGATCCATTGAACCGGTTGATGCCGAGGATGCGGGACGGACGCGTCTTCGTCAAGCCCCCTATCGACAACGATTCTGCATCGCGTTACAGTGCTGGCGACCGAGCCAATGGATCCAATGATCAACACCGGGGCTCGGCTCGGCCACGACGACCGGCCCGGCCGATCGAGGAGGCGGAGCAGTTGAGCAGCCATCAGAACCTGGACGCCGCTGTCCCCTGGGTGCAACTCGCCGTCACCGACGAGGACTGGGACGCCGCCGAGCCGCGCCTGCTGACCGGCATGTTCGCCCAGCTCGCATTGATCCGGTCGTTCGAGGAGTACGTGCTGCAACTGGCCGGCCAGGGACTGGTGCACGGCCCGGCGCACTCCAGCATCGGCCAGGAGGGCGGCGCGGTCGGGTCGATGCTGCCACTGACCAGCGCGGACACCATCACCGGCTCGCATCGCGGGCATCACCAGTTCCTGGCCAAGGCGCTCTCGCACGTAGCGCCGCAGGGACTGGACCCCACCGCCGATCCGCCCGCGGACGTGGTCACCGTGCTGACCCGTGCCCTGGCCGAGATCTGCGGACTGGCCCGCGGGTACTGCCGCGGCCGCGGCGGCTCCATGCACCTGCAGTGGCGCGACGCCGGCGCCATGGGCACCAATGCGATCGTGGGCGGCGGGGTTCCCCAGGCGCTCGGATTCGCCTTCGCGCACCGGCGGTCCGGCACCGACGCGGTCAGCGTGACCTACTTCGGTGACGGCGCCATCAACATCGGCAGCGTGCTGGAGTCCTTCAACCTTGCCGCAGCCTGGTCGCTGCCGGTGTGCTTCTTCGTGGAGAACAACCAGTACGCGGTGGCCACCAACGTCATCGAGTCCTCGGCGGAGACCCGGCTGTCCGGTCGCGGCCCCGGATTCAAGATCCCCAGCTGGCGGGTGGACGGGATGGACCCGCTGGCCGTGCACCAGGCCATGACGGAAGCCTTGGCGCACATGCGCTCCGGCGGCGGGCCCACCCTGATCGAGGCCGACGTCTACCGGTACTTCCATCAGAACGGGCCGTTCCCCGGCAGCGCGTTCGGCTACCGGAGCAAGCAGGAGGAAGCAGCCTGGCGGGCCCGGGACCCGTTGACGCGCACGGCCGATCAGTTG
Organism: Nakamurella sp.; assembly: GCA_035708025.1. Lineage (GTDB taxonomy): Bacteria > Actinomycetota > Actinomycetes > Mycobacteriales > Nakamurellaceae > Nakamurella. The sequence goes on from DASSTH010000606.1 coordinate 24,385, forward strand.
GTGCGCCGGGGCATCCTGAGCCGGGAACAGACCGACGCCGCGGTCGCCCGCGCGTCCGAGCTGATGGCGCGCATCGGTGACGAGATCACCGAGCCGCTACCCGACGGAAAACCCGGTCAGCGTCGCATCAGGCCGGCCGAATGGCCCGACCCGTCGTTCGTCGACGTCGGTATCCGTGGGGATCTCTCGGAGTTCGCCGACGCACCGCTGACGGACCGGGACCAGTTCACCGGCGCGCTCGAGGATCGCAGCTTCATCGAAGTGGTGGCCGAGGTGATGGGCGCGGCGATGGACGTCGACGAGCGCATCGTGTTGCTCGGTGAGGACATCCACCGGCTGTCCGGCGGCACCAATGGCGCCACCAAGGGCCTGCCGGACAAGTATCCGGACCGCGTGCTAGGCACGCCGATCAGCGAGAACGCCTTCGCCGGGATGGCCGGTGGCATGGCCCTGGACGGCCGGTACCGGCCGGTCGTCGAGTTCATGTATGCCGACTTCCTGTGGGTGGCGGCCGACCAGTTGTTCAACCAGATCGGCAAGGCCCGGCACATGTTCGGCGGCGACAACCCGGTCCCGCTGGTGCTGCGCGCCAAGGTCGGCACCGGTACCGGCTACGGTTCCCAGCACTCCATGGACCCGGCCGGCATCTTCGCGACCTCGGTCGGATGGCGGATCGCCGCCCCCTCCACCCCGTTCGACTACGTCGGCATGATGAACAGCGCACTGCGCTGCCAGGACCCGGTCGTGGTGATCGAGCACGTGGAGCTGTACGGCAGTTCCGGGGAGGGCCCTGTCGACGATCTGGAGTACTGCATCCCGGTCGGCAAGGCGCGGGTGCGCAGGACCGGTGACGGGATCACCGTGCTGACCTACCTGTCGATGGTGACGCACAGCCTGACCGCGGCCGAACAGGTCCCGGAGGCGGACGCCGAGGTGATCGACCTGCGGTGGCTGGACCGGGCCAGCGTGGACTGGGAGACCATCGGCGAGAGCATCCGCAAGACCAACAACGTGCTCATCGTCGAGCAGGGCGCCATCGGAACCTCCTATGGCGGTTGGCTCTCCGACGAGATCGGCCGGCGATTCTTCGACTGGCTGGACCAGCCGGTGCAACGGGTCACCGGCGGCGAGGCGTCGCCCAGCATCAGCAAGGTGCTGGAGCGCGCGGCCATCGCCAGGTCCGAGGAGGTCGAGCGGGCCCTGACCGAGTACAACCCCCGCCGGTAACCGACCACGATTCGACGGGAGCGCACCATGGCCTCGCTTCTCCGCATGCCGGCGCCGGCCGCCGGCGTCCAGCAGGCACTGCTACTGGAGTGGGAGGTGGAGGAGAAGGCGTCTTTCTCCGCCGCCGACGTGCTGGCCGTGATCGAGACCGACAAGGCCGTCATCGAGATCGAGGCCGAGACGGACGGCACGCTGCACCATCGCCTGGTGCCGGCCGGCACCCAGGTCGACGTCGGCACGCCGATCGCGGTGATCGGCTCCGACTCCGACTCCGCGGACGACATCGCAGCATTGCTGGCCCAGGCGGGTGGCGGCCAGCGGCCCGCCGCCTTACCGGCGGAAGCGGCGCCCCCCGCCGAAGCCCCGTCTCCGGCGGACGCTTCGTCCCCCACGGAAGCCGGGCCACCCTCGCCCGACGCGTCACCGGCAGCCGGCGGCCCGGATGCGGCGGCCGCGAACGGCGACGCCGGCAGTCCGGTCGCCGTCGACGGCGCCCCCGCACGTATCTTCGCCAGCCCGATCGCGCGGCGGATGGCCAAGGAGGCCGGGCTGACCCTGGACGAGCTGACCGGCACGGGGCCGGGTGGTCGCATCGTCCGCCGGGACGTCGAGCGGGCGGCGGCCTCCGCCGCTCGCCCGGCTGCCGCCGAACCACCTGCCGGCGCGCCGGCACCCGCCACCCCCGCCGCCGCCTCCGGCGCGCCCGGTCCGCTGCCCAGTACCCGCAAGGGCGAGGCCGATTTCACCGAACTTCCGCACACCAAGATCCGCACCGCCATCGCGTCCCGGCTGAGCGAGAGCAAGCGGACCGTGCCGCACTTCTACCTGCGCGGCACCGCCCGGGTGGACCGGCTGCTCGAGTTGCGGGCGGAGCTGAACGCCGGCGGCGGCCCCAAGGTCTCGGTGAACGACCTGGTGGTCCGGGCGGTGGCCCGCGCGCACCGGGCGGTTCCGGCGATGAACGTCACTTTCACCGAGACCGCGGTGCGGCAGTACCGGTCCGTCGACGTGGCCGTGGCCATCGCCACCGACGACGGCCTGGTGACACCGGTGGTACGGGACGCCGACCGGTTGTCCGTCACCGACATCGCCGCCGTCACCACCGATTTCGCCGAGCGTGCGCGCCGGGGGCGGATCCGCCAGTCCGAGTTGGAAGGCGGCAGCATCGCCGTCTCCAACCTCGGGATGTTCGGGGTGGAGGAGTTCGCGGCGATCATCAACCCGCCGCAGTCGGCCATTCTCGCGGTCGGCGCGGCGCGCCGGGAACCGGTGGTCGACGACGCCGGGGAGCTGGTGGCCGCCACGGTTGTGCACCTGGTGGTGTCGGTGGACCACCGGCCGCTGGACGGTGTGGTCGCGGCCCGCTGGATGGCCGCGCTGACCGACCTACTCGAGCACCCGGTGCGCATCCTGGCCTGAGCGGGCGGGCAGACTGGGGCCGTGCCGCCCTCCGATCCCGCGCTGCCGGTGCCGCTGCGCCTCACCCTGCTCGCCCTGCTGATCCTGGGCGCGGCAGTGTGGACCGGCGGGATGGCGGCCGTCACGATCCTCTCGGTGTCCTCCCGCCGGGTGCTGGAGCCGGCACAGCGGGTGGCACTGTTCCGGGATTTCGGCCGCCGCTACCTGGTGGTCGCCGGTGCGGCACTGGTGCTGGTGGTGGTGTGCGGGGGGCTGCTGCTCGCCTTCCGACCGTGGGATGGACTATCCGGCGCGATCGTGGGGCTGGTCGCGGCGCTAACCGTCGCGCTGGCCGCCGGCGTGCGGCAGGCCCGGGCCATGGGCCGGCTGCGACGCGCCGCCCTGGAGCAGACCGACCCGGTGGCGAGAACCGCGGCGCAGCATGCGGTCACGGCCGGCGCCCGCCGAGCGCTGGCGCTGCGCACGGTGATCGCCCTGCTCAGCGTGGCAGTGTTCGTGCTCGCGGTGTGCACCGGCAAGTGATCCAAACCGGCGACCTGCCGGAAGGCTTCAGCGATCGGAAGTGGGAGCACCGTCCATGGCCATTGACCAGATCCTGCTGATCGGCCACACCCACCACGACGTCGGGTATACGGCCAGCCCCCGGACGGTGGACCCGTTGCACGCCCGGATCGTGGGCCGGGTGCTGGAACTGTGCGGCGAACACGACGAGCCGGGACCGGCGCAGTTCCGCTGGACCTTCGAGGTCGCCCGGCCGGTGCTGGCCTTCCTGGACTCCGCGACGCCGGCGGAGGTGGCCCGGCTCGCCGAACTGGTGCAGGCCGGCCGGATCTCCGTGACCGGCGGCTACCTCAACATGACGCAACTGCCGGGCGAGGCCGAGTTCGACGCCGCCTACCGACAATTGCAGCGCATCCGGCGGCACGGCATCCCGGTGCGCACCGAGCAACACGGCGACGTCAACGGCATCGCCTGGGGCATCGTGCCGGCCATGCGCCGCGCCGGGCTGGACCGCCTGGTGATGGCGCTGAACCCCGATCACGGCCGGCCGCCGTTCCGCCAGCCGACCGGGTTCAGCTGGGTCGGCCCGGACGGGCGGCCGGTGTTCGTGTGGCTGTCCACCCATTACGGGTTCGGCGAGGAGTGGGGCATCGTCGACGGCGACACGGAACTGGCCG
>DASSTH010000607.1:0-20111 GCA_035708025.1 Nakamurella sp.
CCAGCCACCGTCCCGCGGCGATGGCCCGTTGCCGGTCAGCAGCACGCAGCCCACGTCACTGGTCATCCGTGCGTGGTCCAGCGCCGTATACAGCTCGTCGACGGTGCGCGGGCGGAATGCGTTGCGCACCTCCGGCCGGTCGAACGCGATGCGCACGGTCGGCAGATCGGTGACGGAACCGCCGGGGTCATCCGGCCCGCCGGAACCGCCCTCGGAACCGTCGGGCCCGCCCCGCCGCACCGCGCGGTGATAGGTGATGTCGGTGAACTCGAAGCCCGGCACCGGGCGCCAGCGGGCCGGATCGAAGATCGCGCTGACGGCGGCTGGCTCCTGGTCACGGGCATGCGTCATGCCCGCAAGGGTAGGAGGGCCACTAGGGGCGGGGGCCACCCGCGGGGGAGGATGACGAGGTGGATGACCTCGCGCCGCGCACGCAGCCGTCCGGCACGCCGCCGGCGACCGGTGCGGGTGCTGCCCCGGCACCGGCGGGCACCGGCTCCGGATCCGCGGGCGCCGCCCCGGGATCCCCGTCACCGGCGCCGTCCACGGTCAGCCGCCGGGACGTCGGCTTCCGCTCGCAGCGCGGCCCGATCCTGATCGCGCTGATGCTGTCCACCGGGCTGGTGGCCATCGACTCGACGGTGGTCGCCACCGCCGTGCACTCGATCGTCAACGACCTCGGCGGACTGACCCAGTTCCCCTGGCTGTTCTCGGTCTACCTGCTGGCGCAGGCCGTCTCGGTGCCGATCTACGGCAAGCTGGCCGACCTGATCGGGCGCAAACCGCTGATGCTGCTGGGCATCGGCCTGTTCCTGCTGGGCTCCATCTGCGGCGGGCTGGCCTGGAACATGACGGTGCTCATCGTGTTCCGTGCGGTGCAGGGCCTGGGCGCCGGCGCGGTGCAGCCCCTGGCCATGACCATCGCCGGGGACATCTACACGGTCGCCGAACGGGCCGCGGTCACCGGCTACCTGTCCAGCGTATGGGGCATCTCGGCAGTCCTCGGACCCAGCATCGGCGGCTTCTTCTCCGAGTACGTGTCCTGGCGGTGGATCTTCTTCGTCAACATCCCGCTGTGCCTGATGGCGGCCTGGATGCTGATGCGTTCGTTCCGCGAGGAGGTGGTGCGCCGCCGGCACACCATCGACGTCACCGGCGCCGTGCTGTTGACCGGCGGGTGCACCCTGGTGATCCTGGCGGTGCTGGAGGGCGGGCAGACCTGGCCGTGGGCGTCCGTGGCCGGGGTGAGCGTCCCGGCGGTCGGCGCGGCCATGCTGGTGGCATTCGTGCTGGTGGAGTTGCGGGTCGCCGAGCCGGTGCTGCCGCTGTGGGTGTTCCGCCGGCGGGTGCTGCTGTCCTCCAGCATGGCGGCGCTGTGCGTGGGCGCGGTGACGCTGGGGCTCACCGGCTACCTGCCCACCTTCGTGCAGGGTTCGTTGGGCACCGGCGCGCTGGTGGCCGGCTTCACCCTGGCGCCGCTGTCCCTGGGCTGGCCGTTGATGTCCGCACAGGCGGGCCGGATCTACCTGCGCTTCGGATTCCGGGTGACCGCGGTACTGGGGGCGATCGTGGTGGTCGGCGGGATGTTGGGAATGCTCACCCTGGACCAGCATTCGCCGGTCTGGGCGGTGGCGGTGCTGTGTTTCGTGGTGGGCTGCGGCATGGGTCTGGTGGCCAGCCCGACGTTGATCGCCGCCCAGGCGTCGGTCGGCTGGGGCCAGCGCGGCGTGGTGACGGGCAACAACATGTTCAACCGGTCCATCGGCAGCTCGGTCGGGGTCGCGGTGTTCGGGGCGGTGGCCAACGCCACGCTCGGCCGGGTGGACGGCGATCCCAGCCCGACCGAGCTTGCCCAGGCCACCCACCACGTCGTGCTCGCGGTCGTGGTGGTCACGGTCGGGATGCTGGTCGCGACGCTGGCCCTGCCGGGCGGCCGGGACACCTCGCAGGTCACGGACTGACCCGGGTCCGGCGACGCCCCACGGCGCGTTTCGGGGCAGTCGACTGCAGGCGTCGGCGGCGCGGCAGGATGGTCTGCGTGACCGCCAGCCCGATGATCGACGGCATCCTGTCCAGCGCCCGGCCGTTCGCCATCCCACTGCGAGACCGCTTCCGGGGCACCGACATCCGCGAAGGCCTGCTGCTGGACGGGCCGGCCGGGTGGGCGGAGTTCGCGCCGTTCGCCGACTACGACGACGCGGCCAGCGTGCCCTGGCTGCGGGCGGCCGTGGACTCCGCCCTGCACAACTGGCCGGATGCGCTGCGGTCCACGGTGGATGTCAACACCACGGTGCCGGTGGTTCCCCCGCGGCGGGCCCTCGAACTGGTGACGGCGTCCGGGTGCCGCACCGCGAAGGTCAAGGTCGCCGCGCCCGGTGTGGGCATCGGTGACGACGCCGAACGGGTGGCCGCGGTGCGGCAGGCGCTGGGCCCGGACGGCCGGATCCGGGTGGATGCCAACGGCGGCTGGTCGGTGGACCAGGCGGTGACGGCCATCGCGGCGCTGGACCGGGCCGCCGGCGGGCTGGAGTACGTCGAGCAGCCGTGCCGGACGGTGGACGAGTTGGCCGCGGTCCGGGCCCGGGTGGGCGTCCCGGTGGCCGCCGACGAGTCGATCCGGCTGGCCGGCGATCCGTTGGAGGTGGCGCGGCGCCACGCGGCCGACATCGCGGTGATCAAGGTGGCACCGCTGGGCGGGGTGCGGGCGGCGCTGCGGATCGCGGTGGAGTGCGGCCTGCCCGTGGTGGTCTCCTCCGCGGTGGACACCTCGGTGGGCCTGGCGGCCGGGCTGGCGCTGGCCGGAGCGCTGCCCGAGTTGCCCTACGCCTGCGGGCTGGGCACCGCGACCCTGCTGACCGGCGACGTGACGGCGCATCCGCTGGCGCCCGCCGGCGGCAGGCTTCCGGTGCTGCCGTACCCGCCGGCCCCGGATCAGGCGCTGCTGGAGCGGTGGGCGATGCCGGCCGACCGGGAGCGCCACTGGCGGGATCGGCTGGCCAGGGTGGTGGCGCTGGCCTTCGGCTGAGCGGGGCTACCCGTCCAGCGGCCGCTGCAGGATGGCCGTCAGCGCGCGGACCGGCCGCGGCGTCTCGCCGGGGAACTGGCCCACCTCCTCGGTGTCGTCCACCCGGCGCAGCCCCGCCGCTCGGAAACCGTCGAGCTGGCTCGGCGTCACCGGCCAGGGCGGCCCGTCGAACTCCTCGGCCTCGTCGGCGACGAAGGTGTGCACCAGCAGATGCCCGCCGGGCCGAACGGTGCGGGCGATGGCGGCCACCGCCGCCGCCCGGCGATCCGGCGGCATGGACTGCAGCGTGCGGATCTCCACCACCAGATCGAAGGCGGCCGACCAGCTTCCGGGGAGCGCGAACAGGTCGGCGACCTGGTAGTCGACGCTCGAATCGGGGAATCGCTCGTGGCAGCGCTGGATCGCGGTGGGGGAGAAGTCGAACGCGGTGGTGGCGTACCCGCTGGCGGCGGCGAATTCCGCGTCGTCGCCCAGCCCGCACGCGATCACCAATGCGGACCGGCCGTGGCCACCCGGGTGAGAGTCCAGCCACGTCACCAGGCGGGGATGGGGTCGCAGGCTGGCCCACGGTACGGCGGAGAGGTCGCTGCCGGCGCGGGCATAGAAGCCCTCGTACAGGTCGCGGTACTCGGCGTCCGACATGCCGCCGGGCCCACCGGGATCACTCGTCACCAGCGGAGCCTAGGCCGCCCGGCTGGGCCGCGGAGGTGAATGGCTGGTCGGCATGGTTCCGGGGCGGCACGCGGGCTCCGGGCGGTCAGGACACAATCGTCAGCGTGATCGCGATGCGTGGCTGCCCCCGGTGAACCCCTCCACGGCACTGGCCACCGTGCTGGTGGATGAGTTGATCGCCTGCGGTGTGCGCGACGCGGTGCTCTGTCCGGGTTCCCGCAACGCCCCGCTGGCGATGGCGCTGCACGCCGCCGACGCGGCCGGCAGGCTGCGGCTGCACGTGCGCATCGACGAGCGCACCGCCGCTTTCCTGGCCGTCGGACTGGCCCGGTCCGGCGGCACGCCGGTGCCGGTGGCCACCACCTCGGGAACCGCCGTGGCCAACCTGCACCCGGGTGTACTGGAGGCACACCACGGCGGAGTCGGCCTGATCCTGCTGTCGGCCGACCGGCCCGCGGGGCTGCGCGACGTCGGCGCCAACCAGGTGATCGACCAGTCGGCGGTCTTCGGCGGGAATGTGCTGCGGCTGCGGCACGAGTTCGACCTACCCCAAAGCATCGCGGGGCAGAACGCCCGCTGGCGGTCGATGACCGCGCGCGCCGTGGCGGCGGCCTCCGGCGCCGCCGGCCGGCCCGGACCGGTGCAGCTGAACCTGCCGCTGGCCGAGCCGCTGCTGCCCGACGGCGACGCAACCTCAGCCGGCGGGGCCGCGGACTGGCCGGAACAGCTGACCGGCCGCGGCGGGCCGTGGACCGCCATCCCGGTGTCCCGCGACCCGACCTGGTCGATCGCCGCGCCGCAACCCGGAGAGCGCTGCCTGTTCCTGGCCGATCTCACCTGGCCCGGTGCGGGGGAGATCGCGGCGGCCGGGCACCCGGTGGTCAGCGAGGCCGGTGGCCTGGCCGGCTCCCGGGTGCTCGCGGCCGGCATCCACCTGGTCGCCGATCCGGGCTTCCTGCACGCCCACCGCCCGGATCGGGTGATCGTGCTCGGCCGGCCCACGCTGTTCCGGCCGGTGACGGCGCTGCTCGGCCTGCCCGGGGTGGCGGTGGACGTGGTCGATGCCACCACCGGCTACGCCGATGTGACCGGTACCGCCCGTGCCGTTGCGCCGGCGCTGGCCGCCGCGACCGGCCCCGGTCCGGAGGACTGGTACGCGGCCTGGCGGTCGGCGGATGCCAGCGCGGCGCGGGCTGTCTCCGCCGTGCTGGGGCATCACGACGTGGCCGCGTCACCGGTGCTGGCGCGCACCCTCGGCTCGGCGCTGGCGCCGGGCAGCACCCTGGTGCTCGGGTCCTCGCAGACCCCCCGGGACATCGGGATGTTCACCCGGCCCCGGGACGGCGTCCGGGTGCTGGCCAACCGCGGCGTGGCCGGGATCGACGGGACCGTCTCGACCGCGGTCGGCGCGGCGCTGGCCTCGCAGGGCCCGACCGCGGCGCTGATGGGTGACCTGGCGTTCCTGCACGATCTGACCGGCCTGGCGATCGGCCCGCACGAGCCCCGGCCGGACCTGACCATCGTGGTCGCCAACAACGACGGCGGCGGCATCTTCGGCACGTTGGAACCGGGCGAGCCGGCCCACGCGCACGCCTTCGAGCGGGTCTTCGGCACGCCGGTCGGGGCGGAGCTGGCGCCGATCGTGGAGGGCCTGGGTGCGGAACACCTGATGGCGGTGACGGGAGACGAGGTGGCCGACGCGCTGCGGGAAACGGTGACGGGCATCCGGGTGCTCGAGGTGCCGGTGACCCGCACCGACCTGCGGGCGCTGCTGGCCGAGGTGCGCGAGGCGGTGCGGGAGGCGCTGGCCGCCGGCTGACCGGCCCCTCGCCCACGATGCCCGCCGGCTCGGTTCCCGTTCCGACGGAGCCGCCGGGTCGACGACACGCGCCGGATCGGACGAACGGGAATATCCCGCTGGTCGGCCGGCCGATGTGGGCGAACCTCACTCCCGAGGACGAGCGGGCCGGCCTCGGCGTCCCCTGCACGATGGTGATCTACCTGCAGACCGGGCACGACGCGTTCGTCCCGTACGACCTGCTCGGCGGGCCCTGACCGGCCGCCGAAATGCCGCCGAAATGCTGGACGGGGTGCTCAGCCTTCCAAGGCGTCCCGCACCGGCAGCATCTTGATCTGGGCCTCTTGGGCCTCGGTCGCCGGGTCGGACTCGGCCACGATCCCGCAGCCGGCCATCAGCCGGACCGACTGGCCGGAGATCTCCGCGCACCGCAGTGCGATCGCGAACTCGCCGTCCCCCCGGGCGTCCACCCAGCCGACCGGCGCGGCGTACCGCCCGCGGCGATCCGGCTCCAACTCGGCGATCATCCGCAACGCCACGTCGGTCGGTGTGCCACCCACGGCGGCGGTCGGGTGCAGCCGCGCCGCCAGTTCCAATGCCGACGGCGCGTGCGCGGCGTCCCCGGACAGCAGCCCGCTGATATCCGTCGCCAGGTGCGTCAGGTTGGCCAGCTCCAGGGCCCCGGGCGCCGCCGGCACCTCCAGCTGCTCGGTCAGGGTCCGCAAGGTGTCCGCGACCGACTGCACCGCGTACCGGTGCTCGGCCAGGTCCTTTCCGCTGGCCAGCAGGTGTTCGGCAACCTGCTGCGCCGCATCCGCCGCGTGCTGCGGATCCGGCCGCTCGGGCCAGGCGGTGCCGGCCAGTACCCGGGAGGTGATCTGCCTGCCGTGCCGGCGGATCAGCATCTCCGGGCTGGCCCCGACCAGGCCGGCGACGCTGAACGTGGTGCACGTGGGGTACCGCCGGGTCAGGCGCGCCAGCAGGTAACGCTCGTCCACCGGCTGCGCCGTCACCGCCTGCAAGCCGTGCGCCAGCACCACCTTCGCCGCTTCGCCGGCCCGGATCCGCCGGACGGCCTGTTCCACCGCGCTGGTGAAGCCAGCCGCCGAGAGTGCGGCATCGCCGTACCGCACCTGCCCGGGCGGCCGGACCGGCGCGGGGGCCTGCGGCCGCAACTGCTCGCCGATGGTGGTGACGAACGACGTGCTGCCGACGCGGCCCAGCACTGTCCGCGGGATCACCGCGATCGACGGGTCGTCTTGCGAGAACCCGAGTGAGACGAAGCACACCGGCCCGCTGCCGGGAACGCCGACCTCATCGTCCACCGCCAGCTGGGCCAAGTGCCGGGAGTACCAGTCGGCGATCTCGGCCGCCGCCGACGGCCCGGTGACGGTGAGCTGGGCGTACTCGTCCCAGCCCACCAGGCCGGTGTCCTGCTGCACGAAGCACACCGCACCCGTGGGCAGCGGGATGGCTCCGATCAGGTCTTCCGTCGCTCCGGCCACGCTCCGGGTGACGACGCGGTCGAGGACCGGCGCGGGGGAGGCGGACACGCAGACCAACGATAGTCGCCGCACCGGCTCCTACACTCACGGCGTGCGCCCACCACGCCCGCTGTCCAGGACGGCCGGGCACCGGGGGACACCGTCACCGCCGTCGGACCCGCCCGGCCGGGGCCGCCGGGTCCGCCAGGGCCTCCCGGGCCAGCGCCCCGGGTCCTCGCCACCCCGGCTGCCCCGCGCGCTCCGCCTGGCGCGACGCCGGGGAACCGGTGGGTCCGCGGCCGCCCGGCCCGCCCGGCCCGCCCGGCGCGCCGGCCGGCTAAGACTGGCCGCGTTGGCCGTGCTGGTGCTGGCGCTGCTGATCACCGTGATGATGGCCGCCCTCGCGGTGGCGATGCGCCGCAACGACGCCGCGATCAATGCCCACTTGGCGCGTGCCACGGCCACCGTGCTGACGGTGTCCCCGCTGCGCACCGGCATCGAGTTCGTGACCGAGGACGGAACCACCGTGCGGCCGCCGGACGGGGTGCTGTACCCCGGCCTGCTGACTCCGGGCCAGAAGTTCATCGTGGAGTACTCCACCGCCGATCCCGAGCTGGTGCGGGTGGCCGGCCGCACCGCTTCCGTCGGCAACCTGATGGTGGCGGCGGTGCTGGTGGCGACCTGGCTGATCGCGGCCCCGCTGGCCTACCTGCTGCGCCGCCGGTCCGGCCGGCCACTGCTGCGCCGCCGCCAGCCACCGCCCGCCACCGATCCGGCTGTCCCGTCCCTGGGCGGCCCGGGCGCTGATTAGGCTCGCATCCATGGGACGTGCGGACCTGGCGAAGGACCCGCGGCAGGTGGCGGCCATGTTCGATGGCGTCGCCGGGCGCTACGACCGCACCAACACGTTGCTCTCCCTGGGCCAGGACCGGCGCTGGCGCCGGCACGTGGTGCGTGCGCTGCAGCCGGTTCCCGGTGAACGGGTGCTGGACGTGGCGGCGGGCACGGCGGTGTCCACCAAGGAGCTGGCCACCACGGGTGCGTGGTGCGTGGCCGCCGACTTCTCGTTGGGGATGCTGGCCGCCGGTGCCTCGCGCGGCGTGCCCCGGGTGGCTGCCGACGCGATGGCGCTGCCCTTCGCCGACGCCAGCTTCGACTCCGTCACCATCGCCTTCGGGCTGCGCAACGTGGTCGATCCGGCGGCGGCGCTCGCGGAGTTCGCCCGGGTCACCCGGCCGGGCGGGCAGCTGCTGGTCTGCGAGTTCTCCACGCCGCGTCCGGCGCCCATCCGGTGGGGCTACCGCTGGTACCTGGCCCACGTGCTGCCCCGCATCGCCCGGCGGGTCTCCTCCAACCCGGAGGCCTACAGCTACCTGACCGAGTCCATCAGCGCCTGGCCGGACCAGCGCGAGCTGGCCGCCGTCATCGCTCGGGCCGGCTGGACCGACGTGGCGTGGCGCAACATGACGTTCGGCGTGGTCGCCATGCACCACGCCATCCGGCCGGGCTGAGCTGCGTTGGCCGCCGCGGCGCCGGCCTCCGGATCGCCCCGCGCCCCGGCGTGACGTTGCCATCCGAGCCGCCTAGACTGCCGGTGAGGCACTTCGTGAAAGCTTTCACAAGCGCCCGCACGCAGGCAACCTGTCGGCTGATCCCCGGCACGACCCCGCCCCGGGAGATGAACGCTTCGCCATGACGACCGTCACGGACCCCAGCGGTCCGGGCAGCGGCGGCGGCGCCGATGCCCGGGCCACCGCCGAGGTCATCGTCGTCGGAGCCGGCCCGGCCGGCTCCACGGCGGCCACCTACCTGGCCCGCGCCGGAGTGGACGTGCTGCTGCTGGAGAAGTCCACCTTCCCGCGGGACAAGGTGTGCGGTGACGGGCTGACCCCACGCGGCGTCAAGCAGGTGCTGGCGCTCGGCGTCGACGTCTCCGGTGACGATTGGGTGCGCAACCGCGGACTGCGGGTGATCGGTGGCGGCACCACGCTGGAACTGCCCTGGCCCACGCTGGCCGACTTCCCCGACTTCGGCCTGGTCCGGCCGCGCCGGGACTTCGACGAGATGCTCGCCACGCTGGCCGTCAAGGCGGGGGCCCGGATGCAGCAGGGCGTCACCGTGACCGCCCCGGTTCTGCATCCCCGCACCGGGCGGGTCACCGGTGTCACCGCACGCACCCCGGACGGCTCCGCGGAGTTCCACGCCCCGCTGGTGCTGGGCGCCGACGGGGTGTCGGCGCGGATGGCCACCGCACTGGGCATCCGGCGGCGTGACGACCGGCCGCTCGGCGTGGCGGTGCGGCGCTACTACCGCAGCCCGGCCCGCACCCACGACGACCACCTGGAGTCGCACCTGGAGTTGTGGGACCGCACCGATCCGCGCAGCCCGAAACTGCTTCCCGGATACGGCTGGATCTTCGGCCTGGGCGACGGCACCGTGAACGTCGGCCTTGGCATGCTGAGCTCTTCCAAGGCGTTCCGCAACACCGACTACCGGGGGTTGTTGCGCACCTGGCTGGACGGCACCCCGCAGGAGTGGGGGCTGCGGGAGGGCAACGCCGAGGGACCGGTCGGCGGCGCGGCGCTGCCGATGGGGTTCAACCGCAGCCCGCACTACCGCGACGGCCTGTTGCTGCTGGGGGACGCCGGCGGCATGGTCAACCCGTTCAACGGCGAAGGGATCGCCTACGCGATGGAGTCGGCGGCCATCGCCGCGGAGGTCGTGCTGCAGGCGCGCGGGCGCGTCGCCGCGGCCGCCCGGGAGGCGGCGCTGGCCGGTTACGTCACCGCCATGCAGCAGCACATCGGTTCCTACTACCGGCTCGGCGGGCTGTTCTCCGCGCTCATCGGCCGGCCCGCGGTGATGAAGTACGCCACCCGGCTGGGTCTGCCCCGCCGGCAGTTGATGTATCTGGTGCTCAAGCTGCTGGCCGGCCTGTACGACTCCCGCCGCGGCGACTGGGCGGACCACGTGGTGCGGGTGCTGACCTCGGCGGTGCGCAGTGCCTGACCGGATGAGCGGACCGGAGCGGATCGTGGATCGGGGGGCGGCGCCGGGCGGCCGTTCCGGGCGCGGCGGTGCGCTGAGTCGGCCCGGAACGCCCACGGTAGGGTTCGGCTGCCGTTCCGCATCGGATGAGCAGGGAAGGGAGAGCTGGCGATGACGATCCTGCAGGCCTACCTGCCGATCCTCATCCTGCTGGTGGTGGCGGGAGGGTTCGTGGTCACCTCCGCGACCGTCGTCACCGACCTGTTCGGTCCCCGGCGGTTCAACAGGGCCAAGCTGGACGCCTACGAGTGCGGCATCGAGCCCACCCCGCTGCCGGCCGGCACGTCCGGCCGGTTCCCGATCAAGTACTACATCACGGCGATGCTCTTCATCGTCTTCGACGTGGAGATCATCTTCCTGTATCCGTGGGCGCAATCCGCCGAGGCGCTGGCCATTTTCGGCCTGGTGGAGATCGGGCTGTTCATCATCACCGTGTTCGCCGCGTATGTGTACGTGTGGCGGCGCGGTGGCCTGGACTGGGACTAGCAGCGGCGCGGAATCTGCGGCAAGGAGAACGACATGGCATTGGAAGAGAAGCTTCCCAACGGAATCCTGCTGACCAGTCTGGAGAAGTTGGTCAACTGGACCCGTAAGGCGTCGTTGTGGCCGGCCACGTTCGGGCTGGCGTGCTGCGCCATCGAGATGATGACCACCGGGGCCCCGCGGTACGACCTGGGCCGGTTCGGCATGGAGGTGTTCCGCGCCTCCCCCCGGCAGGCCGACCTGATGATCGTCGCCGGCCGGGTGTCGCAGAAGATGGCGCCGGTGCTGCGGCAGATCTACGACCAGATGCCGGAACCGAAGTGGGTGCTGTCCATGGGCGTGTGCGCCTCCTCGGGCGGCATGTTCAACAACTACGCGATCGTGCAGGGGGTCGATCACGTGGTGCCCGTCGACATGTACCTGCCCGGCTGCCCGCCACGCCCGGAGATGCTGATCGACGCGATCCTCAAGCTGCACGCCAAGATCATGGACGAGCCGTTGGGCCCGGCCCGGGCCGCCGAGAAGGTCGGCGAGCGCACCGAACTGGTCGCATCGTCGGTGCGGTACGGAGGCCTGAAGGCGCCGATCGGCACCCCCGAGGTGAACATCCCGTGAATCCGGACAAGACCCCGGGAAGGCCGGCGTCGGAACCCGCCACCGGGCAACCCGAGCAGGCCGCCTCCCCGGCCGCGGGCGTTCCCGCGGTCCGTGACCCCGGTGAGCTGCCCGCGCAGCAGGTGCCCGCGGCCCCGCCCACCGGCCGGCCGCGCACCGGCATGTTCGGTGTGCACGGCACCGGCGACACCAGCGGCTACGGCGGGCTGGTGCGCGAGCCGTACACCCCGCCGCGCAGCGAACGGCCCTACGGCGGCTACTTCGACGAGGTGGCCGACGCGCTGGCCGCCGCCATGGCGGACCGGCAGATCCCGGCCACCGCGATCGAGCAGGTGAGCGTGGCGCACGGGGAGATGACCGTGTACGTCGCCCGCGAGCATCTGGTGGCGTTGCTGCAGGCCTGCCGGGACGACGTGTCGCTGCGCTTCGAGCTGGCCAGCTCGATCTCCGGGGTGGACTACGGCGAGGGTGTGCCGCGCCGACTGCACGTGGTGTACGAACTGCTGTCGATGACCTACCGGCGGCGTATCCGGCTGGAGGTGGCCGTCGACGTCGCGGATGCGACGGTGCCGAGCGCGGTGGCCGTCTACCCGACCGCCGACTGGCACGAGCGGGAGGTCTGGGACATGTTCGGCGTCGAGTTCGCCGGCCACCCGGGACTGACCCGGATCCTGATGCCGGACGACTGGATCGGCTTCCCGCAGCGCAAGGACTACCCGCTGGGCGGCATCCCGGTGGAATACAAGGGCGCCGAGGTCGCCAGCCCCGATCAGCGGAGGGCGTACTCATGACCGATATCCATTCCGACGGGCCGGTGTTCGCCGAGGAGTTCCTGCCGGCCGACGTCCAGGACGACGCCACCAGGGCCCAGGTGCGCACCGCCCGGGAGACCCGCACCACCGAGGGCCGGATGTTCACCGTCACCGGCGGGGACTGGGATTCGGTGTTCACCGACACGGAGTTCACCGACGACGAACGCATCATCGTCAACATGGGCCCGCAGCACCCGTCCACGCACGGCGTGCTGCGGCTGATCCTGGAGCTCGAGGGTGAGACCGTGGTGCAGGCCCGCGCGGTCATCGGCTACCTGCACACCGGGATCGAGAAGTCCTGTGAGTTCCGCACTTTCACCCAGGCCGTGACGTTCCTGACGCGCGCGGACTATTTGTCGCCGGCGTTCAACGAGGCCGCCTACTGCATGGCGGTGGAGAAGCTGCTGGACACCGAGGTGCCGCAGCGCGCGCAGGTCGTCCGGGTGCTGCTGATGGAACTGACCCGCATCTCCTCACACCTGGTGGCGATCGCCACCGGCGGCATGGAGCTGGGCGCGCTGACCGGCATGACGATGGGGTTCAGGGAGCGCGAGGAGGCGCTGCACCTGATGGAGTTCCTGACCGGGCTGCGGATGAACATGGCGTTCATCCGTCCCGGCGGGGTCGCCCAGGACCTGCCCGCGGGGTCCATCGAGCGCATCACCGAGTTCATCAAGGTGATGGACAAGCGGCTGCCGGAGTACGACCGGCTGCTGACCGGCCAGCCGATCTGGAAGGGCCGCACCCAGGGCGTGGGGATCCTGCCGTTGCAGGGCTGCATGCAGCTGGGCATCACCGGACCGGTGCTGCGCTCGGCCGGGCTGGCCTGGGACCTGCGCAAGACGATGCCCTACTGCGGCTACGAGACCTACGACTTCGAGGTGCCCACCCTCACCGGTGCCGACTGCTACGACCGGTACCTGTTGCGGGTGGCGGAGATGCACGAGTCACTGAAGATCATGCGGCAGTGCGTGGAGCGGTTGCGGGAGCCCGGGCCGATCATGGTCCAGGACAAGAAGATCGGCTGGCCGGCGCAGCTGTCCATCGGCGCCGACGGCATGGGCAACTCGCTGGAGCACATCCGGCACATCATGGGCGAGTCCATGGAGGCGTTGATCCACCACTTCAAGCTCGTGACCGAGGGATTCTCGGTGCCGCCCGGCCAGGCGTACGTGGGAATCGAGGCGCCCCGCGGAGAACTCGGCGCACACGTGGTTTCCTCCGGCGGCACGCGGCCTTGGCGGGTACACCTGCGCGACCCGGGATTCGTGAACCTGCAAGCGATGCCGGCGATGTCCGAGGGCGGGATGGTGGCCGACGTGGTCGCCTCGGTGGCCTCCATCGACCCGGTGATGGGTGGTGTGGACCGGTGACGTCGTCACATGTCAGGGGCCAGCGCCCGATGCGGCCCAGCCAGTTCTACAACGGCAACCCGCCGGAACCGAACCCACGGATGACGGTGCCGCAGTACGTCACGACGGGCGCGGTGTTCGACGAGGACATCGTCCGCAAGGCCGATGCGATCATCGCCCGCTACCCGCAGTCCCGCAGCGCCCTGCTGCCGATGCTGCACCTGGTGCAGTCGGTGGAGGGGTTCGTCTCCCGGGACGGGATCGCCTTCTGCGCCGAGCGTCTGGGACTGTCCGAGGCGGAAACCTCCGCGGTGGCGACGTTCTACACCATGTACAAGCGGCGCCCATGCGGCGAGCACCTGGTCAGCGTGTGCACCAATACGCTGTGCGCCGCGCTGGGCGGTGACGCGATCTACGCCGCGCTGTCGCAGAAACTGGGTGTGGGACACGAGCAGACCGCCGGCGAGCCCGGTGCCCCCGGCTCGGTGACGCTGGAGCACGCCGAGTGCCTGGCCGCCTGCGATCTGGGGCCGGTGCTGCAGGTGGACTACGAGTACTACGACAATCAGACCGTCGACAGCGCGAGCGAGATCGTCGACGCGCTGCAGCGGGGCGAGGTGCCGACACCCACCCGAGGGGCCCCGCCGGCCGGCTTCCGCGCCGCGGAGCTGCAATTGGCCGGCTTCTTCGACGAGCCGGGCCAGGACTTCGCCGCCGCGGTCGACGCGCCCTCCGCAGCGCCGGAGACCCTGCGCGGGGCGCAGCTGGCCGCGGACCGCGGCTGGACCGCTCCCGCGATGCCCGAGCAGCCGCCGGCCTTCCCGGCGCTGCCGGAGAAGAAGTGAGGATGACGCCATGACTGGCCAGCTGGATCCACTGACGCCGGTGCTCACCAGGAGCTGGCTGTCGCCCCGGTCCTGGACGCTGAAGACCTACGAGGAACTCGGCGGGTACACCGCGCTGCGCACCGCCCTGACGGCCCAGCCCGAGCAGGTGGTCGAACTGGTCAAGGCGGCCGGGCTGCGCGGCCGCGGCGGCGCCGGGTTCCCCACCGGCCTGAAGTGGTCCTTCCTGCCGCCGCTGGCCGACAAGCCGCGCTACCTGGTGATCAACGGGGACGAGGGCGAACCGGGCACCTGCAAGGACATCCCGCTGATGATGGCCGACCCGCACCTGCTGATCGAGGGCTGCATCATCACCTCCTACGCCATCCGCTCGAAGTTCTGCGCGATCTACATCCGCGGTGAGGTGCTGCACGTGATCCGCCGGGTGCAGGCCGCGGTGCGGGAGGCCTACGCGAAGGGCTACCTGGGCAAGAACATCCTGGGCAGCGGGTTCGACCTGGACATCGTGGTGCACGCCGGGGCCGGCGCCTACATCTGCGGCGAGGAGACCGCGCTGCTGGACTCCCTGGAGGGCCGGCGCGGCCAGCCCCGGCTCAAGCCGCCGTTCCCCGCGGTGGCCGGCCTGTACGCCTGCCCGACCGTGGTGAACAACATCGAGACCATCGCCAGCGTCCCGTCCATCGTCTCCGGCGGCGTGGACTGGTACCGGTCCATCGGCACCGACAAGTCGCCAGGCACCAAGATCTTCTCGCTGTCCGGGCACGTGACCAGGCCAGGCCAGTACGAGGCGCCGATGGGCACCACGTTGCGGCAACTGTTGGAGCTGGCCGGTGGGATGAAGGACGGCATCCCGCTGAAGTTCTGGACCCCGGGCGGGTCGTCCACGCCGCTGTTCGGCGCCGGCGACATCGACGTACCGCTGTCCTTCGACGACGTCGCCGCCGCGGGGTCGATGCTGGGCACCACCGCGCTGATGCTGTTCAACGAGACGGTCTCGGTGCCGTGGGCGGTGATGAAGTGGGCCGAGTTCTACAAGCACGAGTCCTGCGGCAAGTGCACGCCGTGCCGGGAAGGGACGTTCTGGATGACCGGCATCCTGCGCCGGATCGTCTCGGGGCAGGGGACGATGGAGGACATCCAGACCCTGGACGACGCCGCCTACAACATCTTCGGCCGGGCGTTCTGCGCCCTCGGGGACGGCGCCGCCACCTCGGTGTCCAGCGCCCTCAAGCTGTTCCGGTCCGAATTCGTCGACCTCGTCACCGGCGTCACGCCGCCGGTGATCGGCCGGCGCGAGATGGCGGGGGCGCACTGACCATGACGACCGCTTCCACACAGGCCACCGCCACCGAGGAGAAGCCGCCGCCGCCGGCCGGCTACGTGCGGCTGACCATCGACGGCGTCGAGGTGCTCGCTCCCAAGGGCGAGTTGGTGATCCGCACCTGCGAGCGCCTCGGCATCGCCATCCCGCGGTTCTGCGACCACCCGCTGCTGGACCCGGTGGGTGCCTGCCGGCAGTGCCTGGTCGAGGTGGAGATGGGCGGCCGGCCGATGCCCAAGCCGCAGGCGTCCTGCACCCTGGCGGTCGCCGACGGGATGGTGGTGCGCACCCAGCTGACCAGCCCGGTCGCGCACCGCGCCCAGGAGGGCAACCTCGAGTTCCTGCTGATCAACCACCCGCTCGACTGCCCCATGTGCGACAAGGGCGGGGAGTGCCCGCTGCAGAACCAGACGCTGGCCAACGGGCCGGGCGAGTCCCGGTTCCGGGAGGCCAAGCGGGTCTTCGTCAAGCCGGTGCCGATCTCCACCGAGATCCTGCTGGACCGCGACCGCTGCGTGCTGTGCCAGCGCTGCACCCGGTTCTCCGAGCAGATCGCCGGCGATCCGTTCATCGACATGCTGGAGCGCGGCATCGCGCAGCAGGTGGGCATCGGGCCGGAGATCCCGTTCCAGTCCTACTTCTCCGGCAACACCATCCAGATCTGCCCGGTCGGCGCGCTGACCTCCACCGCCTACCGGTTCCGCTCCCGCCCGTTCGACCTGGTCTCCTCGCCCAGCGTGTGCGAGCTGTGCGCCTCCGGCTGCGCGATGCGCACCGATCACCGCCGCAACGTGGTGATGCGCCGGCTGGCCGGTGACGACCCGCACGTGAACGAGGAGTGGAACTGCGACAAGGGTCGCTTCGCGTTCGCCTACTACCGCCAGGACGACCGGCTGACCTCCCCGCTGGTGCGCGGCGAGGATGGCGTGCTGGCGCCGGCCTCCTGGACGGCGGCCATGGCAGCGGCGGCGGCCGGGCTGAGCGCGGCGCGGGAGGCGGGCGGCGTCGGGGTGCTGGCCGGCGGCCGGCTCACCGTCACCGACGCCTACGCCTACGCGAAGTTCGCCCGGATCGCCCTGGGCAGCAACGACATCGACTTCCGGGCCCGCCAGCACTCCGCCGAGGAACTGGACTTCCTGGCCAGCCGGGTGGTAGGCACCGCGCCGGAATCCGGCGGGGTGACCTACGCCGCCGTGCAGCACGCGCCGGCGGTGCTGCTGGTGGCCCTGGAGCCGGAGGACGAGTCGCCGATCCTGTTCCTGCGGCTGCGCAAGGCCAACCGGGCCGGCACGGCGATCACCTCGGTGGCGCCGCTGGCCAGCCGTGGGCTGGAGAAGATGGGTGGCACCCTGCTGTCCACCGAGCCGGGCAGCGAGGTGGCGGTGCTGCGCCGCATCGCGGCCGGTGCGGCCGACGATCCGGTGGGGCCGACCGGGACGGCGCTGCGGCAGAGCGGCGCGGTGATCCTGGTGGGCGAGCGCGCCGCGCAGGTGCCCGGCCTACTGACGGCGGTCGGTGAGCTGGCCGACGCCACCGGTGCCGGCCTCGCCTGGGTGCCGCGGCGGGCGGGGGAGCGGGGCGCGCTGCTGGCCGGTGCCGCCCCGTCACTGCTGCCCGGCGGCCGGCCGGTGACGGACATCGCGGCCCGGGCCAGTGTGGAAAAAGCCTGGGGCGTGACGATTCCCGCGGCGCCGGGCCGCGACACCGCGGGCATGCTGGCCGCGGCTGCGGCCGGCGAACTGGGCGGTCTACTGATCGGCGGCGTCGAGCTGGAGGACCTGCCGGATCCGGCGGCCGCCCGCGCGGCGATCGCGGCCGCCGGCTTCGTGGTGAGCCTGGAGCTGCGGCACAGCGAGGTCACCGAGCTGGCCGACGTGGTCTTCCCGGTGGCCGCGGCCGCCGAGAAGTCCGGCGCCTACCTGGACTGGGAGGGCCGGCTGCGCCCGTTCGAGACGGCGTTGAAGCTGGTCGGCGGGCTGGACGACGCCCGCGTGCTGGACACCCTCGGCGTGGAGATGGACGTCGACCTGTTCACCCAGACCCCCCAGGCGGCGGCCGCCGATCTGGCCCGGCTGGGTGGCTGGAGCGGCAGCGCCGAGGGGGCGGTATCGTCAACGCCCGCGGCGACCGCCCCGGACGCCGGCGAGGTCGATTCCCCGCCGGTCGACGGTGACGGGACGTTCCTGCTGGCCGCGCACCGGGCGCTGCTGGACGGCAGCCGTGCCGAGGACGGTGAGCCACACCTGGCCGGCACTCGGCGACCGGAGGCGGTGCACCTGTCCGCCGCCGCCGCGGGCTCGCTGGGAGTCAGGGACGGGGCGCCGGTCACGGTCACCGGCCCCGCGGGGTCGCTGACCCTACCGGTGATGCTGGCCCAAATGCCCGACACGGTGGTCTGGGTGCCCGCCCGGCTGGCCGGGCGGTCCGCCGCGGCCGCACTGGGCAGCCGGGTCGGCGGCCGGGTCACCGTGCAGCCTGCTGCGGACGCCGGCGCCGCCGCGGACGCTCGGCCGACAGGAGGGATGTAGATGTCATCGGGGCTGCTGACCGGACTGGCGCCGGTGGCGCCCGAGCCAGACGGCTCGCTGGCACCGCTGATCGCCTCCGACCCGGTCTGGCTGATGCTGATCAAGGCCGTGGTGATCTTCGCGCTGCTGCTGCTGCTCACGCTGTTCGCGATCTGGTTCGAGCGCCGCGTTGTCGGGCGCATGCAGCACCGGCCAGGCCCCAACTGGAACGGGCCGTTCGGCCTGCTGCAGTCCTTGGCCGACGCCCTGAAGCTGATCTTCAAAGAGGGCCTGATGCCGCGGATGGTGGACAAGATCGTCTACATCGCGGCGCCGATCCTGTGCGCCACCCCGGCGTTCCTGATCTTCTCCATCATCCCGCTGGGCGGCCAGGTGTCGATGTTCGGGCACCAGACCGCCCTGCAGCTGACCGACCTGCCGGTCGGGGTGCTGGCCGCGCTGGCGTTCTCCTCGATCGGCATCTACGGCATCGTGCTGGGCGGCTGGGCCTCCGGATCGACCTATCCGCTGCTGGGCGGGCTGCGCTCGGCCGCGCAGATGATCTCCTACGAGATCGCCATGGGGCTGAGCTTCGTGGCGGTGTTCCTGTACGCCGGGACGCTGTCCACGTCGGCGATCGTCGCCCAGCAGGAGGGCGGCTGGTACCTCTGGCTGCTGCCGGTGTCGTTCATCGTGTACTGCATCTCGATGGTGGGCGAGACCAACCGGGCGCCGTTCGACCTGCCGGAGGCGGAGGGCGAGCTCGTCGGCGGCTACAACACCGAGTACTCCTCCATGCGGTTCGGCCTGTTCTACCTGGCCGAGTACATCAACCTGATCAACGTCTCGGCGCTGGCCACCACGCTGTTCCTGGGCGGGTGGCGCGCACCGTGGCCGATCTCGCTGTGGAGCGCCGCCAACACCGGTTGGTGGACCCTGCTGTGGTTCGCCATCAAGGTGCTGATCTTCATGTTCATCTTCGTCTGGCTGCGCGGGACACTGCCGCGGTTGCGCTACGACCAGTTCATGCACCTGGGCTGGAAGGTGCTGGTGCCGGTGTCGTTGGCCTGGATCGTGCTGGTCGGCGTGGCCCGGGTGCTCAACTCGGCGACCACGCTGTCCACCCGCGACGTGCTGCTGTGGATGGGCGTTCCGCTGGTGGTGATCCTGCTGATCATTGCGGTGTGGCCGAGCCGGCCCCCGGCGGATGAGGAGGAGGACGACGACCTGCTGGCCCTGGAGCCGGACCGGGTGACGCATGGTGGGTCCGCCGCGGCGGGTGTGGTAGGTCCGTCGCTGGCCGACTTCCCGGTCCCGCCGCTGGACCTGGTGGTGCCGGTGCCGCCGGTCCGCGCCGCGGCGCTGGCGGGTGCCGGCACCGGCCGGTCCGGTGGTCCGCGGGGCCGGCTGTCCCGCGGCGCCCCGGCGGGCGAACCGATCGGCACCCCCGGTTCGCCGGGCGGGCCGGGCCCGGAACGGCCGCCGATCACCGGGGACACCAGTCGCGGAAGCTCCGAGAAGGGCCCGGGAGGGACCGATGTCGATTCTTGATCCGCTGAAGGGCTTCGGCGTCACCTTCGGCACCATGTTCCGTCCGGTGGTCACCGAGGATTACCCCCGTAACCCGGTGGCCCCGGCCGCCCGGTACCACGGCCGGCACCAGCTGAACCGGCACCCGGACGGGCTGGAGAAGTGCATCGGCTGTGAGCTGTGCGCCTGGGCCTGCCCGGCCGATGCCATCTACGTCGAGGGCGGCGACAACACCGAGGACGCGCGCTACTCGCCCGGCGAGCGGTACGGCAAGGACTACCAGATCAACTACCTGCGCTGCATCGGCTGCGGGCTGTGCATCGAGGCCTGCCCGACCCGCTCGCTGACCATGACCAACGAGTACGAACTGGCCGACGACGACCGGCAGCGGCTGATCTACACCAAGGACATGCTGATGGCGCCGCTGCTGCCGGGCATGGAGCAGCCGCCGCACCCCATGCGCCTGGGCGACGACGAGAAGGACTACTACGTGCAGGGCCCGACGCTGGAGCGGCGGGCGGGTTCAGTAGGTGAGGAAGAGCTGTGAGCCCGCTGAGCCTCCTGCTGGCGCCACCGGCGCCTTCCGCGGACACCATCGGGCTTGGTGAAGCCATCGCGT
>DASSTH010000608.1:0-4448 GCA_035708025.1 Nakamurella sp.
GATCTCGCCGGCCGCCCCGTCGGCCCCCTGGTGCACGGCACCGGCGATCACGATGCCCGCGCCCAGGCGCGCGCCCCATTGGATCACCAGCAAGGTCTCCCCCGGGAACTGGCTGGCCGCCTCCAACGCGGCGAGGTTCGCGTCGTTCTCCAGGTGCAGTGGGCAGGGCAGCATTTCCCGCAGGTGGGACAGCAGCTCGGCGCCGGGCCAACCGGGCACGCTGGGCGCCATCCGCACCCGGCCGCTCACCGTGTCGATCACGCCCGGGCTGCCGACCACGACGTCGTCGATGTCGGAAACGGCCAAGTCGGCCTGCGCCAGGCAGGCATGCAGCACGTCGTCGACCATCGACAGGATGGCGGGTGCCCGGCCCGGAGCCCGCAGTTGCCGTCGCACCAGGGCCAGGGTGTCGCCGGTGACATCCGCGATGCCCACGCTGACCTGATGCGGGCCGACGTCGATGCCCACCACCGGGAGCGCCCGCGGCCGTAGCCGGTACCGGGTGGCCGGCCGGCCCACCCGTGGTGCACCGTCACCATCGCTGTCCACCGCGATCCATCCCGCGGCCAGCAGGTCGTCCACGGACTGCTGGACCGTCGGCCGGGTCAAGCCGCTGGACTGCACCAGCTCGGCGATCCGCAGGGCGTCCCGCGGGTGCTGCCGCAACGTCGAGAGCACCGTCGAGGTGTTCAGCTGCCGGAGCACCGAAGTGCCGATCGGGAACTGTTGAGCCATGGGGCGTCCACCTCCGCGAGCCCCCGTGGTATCGACGGAGGATGTCCACATTCTATGGGTTGCTTCGTAATGTCGGATCTCGATCGCATCACGGCCGCCGCCCCCTCGGGGTCGACGGTCGTTCCCCACCACGGTCTGCAGACCCGAACTGATGGGTGCGGCCGACAATCGGGCCGGCGAACGGTCTTGACAGCCACGGCCGGACCCCTCAATAGTGAAGAACCTTTCCTTTTCTCTCGGAGGTGACGGGATGCCCATGTCCTCTCGACCAGGACTCGGCGGAGCGCGACGCGGGTCCGCGCACCGCGACCGCCGGTTCTCCCGGAGCCGCCTGATCGCCGTCGCGAGTGCGGCCCTGGTCGCGCTGCCGGCCGCGCCGGCGGTGGCCGCGACACCTCGTGCGGCACAACCGGACCCGGCCGCCACAACAACCGCTTCGACCGTGCCCGGCGTGTCCAGCGCCGGCGGCACCAACCGTTCCGGCACCGCGACGGACGCCGGGAACCCGTACGGCAACCCGTTCAACGACTACCTGCGCCGGCCGTACGGAGTGATGTCGTCGCCGCAGCAGCAGGCCGACCTGCCGCCGGTACAGGACGATCCCGCCGAGCCGTTCGACTGGTACCGGTACCCCAGGGCCGCCATCGGGGTCTACGGAGGGCCGGAGGAATCCATCGTCACCGCCGAGGGCTACCTCAAGACCATCTTCGGCACCCTGACGTTCGCCACCGGCGCCGACCACACCCCGGTCGATCAACGGGTGAAGACCTGGGCGGACGGATATCTGCCGATCCTGCAGTACGACTTCGAGCGGGCCGGCGTGGCCAACCACGTCGAGATGTTCGCCGCCACGGTGCCCGGGGTGGCGACAATCCCCTACACCGAACGGTTCGGCGTGCCGTCCCAGACCCTCACCGCGGACGTCGACAACATGATCAACTTCGTCCGGGTGACGTTCACCAACACCACGACATCGCCGCTGACGTACACCTTCTCCGCATCCCTGGGCACCGACCGTGTCACGCAGCCCAACGGCAACCTGGCCGGCCGGACCTGGACTCCGGGACCGGCACGGCCGTCGACGATCTCCTATGACGCCACCACGAAATCCTTCGGCGGCGACGGCAAGCTGCTCTACACGGTGTCCGCCGATCCGGACGCCGTCGGGCCGGACGGCGCCTCGCCCGCCGCGGACTGGAACCTGGCGCTGCAACCGGGACAGAGCCGGTCGCTGGTGTTCAAGATGCCCTACTACGTCGCCCAGTCCTCGGACACCGCCGCCATCGGTCAGGCGGACTACGACACGGAACGGTCCGCGACGTCGGACTTCTGGCACCGCACGTTGGACAACGCCGGTACCACGATCGACGTTCCGGGCGACGGGGTGGAACGCAAGGTCGTCGACACCTACAAGGCCAGCCTGGCGCTGTCGTTGATCGATGTGGACCTGATCGACGGCCAGTGCTTCTGGGACGCGAACCCGACGGTGTACGACAACTACTACCTGCGCGACGCGGCCTTCGACCTGGACGGTCTGCTGAACGCCGGGTTCACCGACCTGGTCAAGTCCTGCACCCGGGCGATGCTGCCCTGGCAGAACGCCGACGGGGAGTTCCAGTCGCAGAACAACGAGTGGGACGGCAACGGCGAAGCGCTGTGGATGATGGGCGACTACATCACCCGGACCCACGACACCGCCTTCGCCCAGGAGGTCTATCCGGCGGTGCAGCGCGCCATGGCCTGGGAATGGCAGTTCCGGCAGGCCGCCTGGCCGCAGGCGCACGGCCTGTTCCCCGCACTGTCCATGCGGGACAACGAACACGTCACCGGCCACGTGCTGACCTACGACCTGTGGGCGATCGCCGGCGAACGCGGAGCCGCCGCGGTGGCGGCCGCGGCCGGTGACGCCGACACGGCGGCCGCCTGGACCGATCGGGCCGATCAGTACGTGCAGATCCTGCGCACCGCGCTGCAGCCGGCGGTGTCCGAACTCGGCTGGATCCCGCCGACCACCGAAGGCATGCAGGCAGCCGGAACCGGGACCGGCTGGTACGGAACCGCCTACGGCATCGACTGGGGCAACCTGGAGGCGGTGTGGCCGTCCGGGGTGTTCGCGCCCGACGACCCGTGGATCACCGCAAGCCTGAAGGCCTGGCGCAGCAAGATGTTCGAGGGGATCTTCACCTACCCCAACGGCGGCGTGGAGAGCACCCTGCACTCCTACACACCGATATCCATCTCGGTCACGGACATCCGAGCCGGCGACCAGACCGCCGCGGTGCAGAGCCTGTACGACCTGCTGGTGCACACCTCGGCCACCGACACCACCACGGAGGGCATGAACGCCGCACAGCGCTGGGGCTGGAACGACAGCAACCGCACCCAACCGCACGGCGAGTTCGCCGGCAAGTACCTGACCCTGCTGCACGACATGCTGGCGTTCAGCGGTCAGGACGGCAGCCTGCACCTGGCCAACACCTGGTCGCCGGTGTGGGCACAGCCCGGCCAGCACGTCGGCTTCTCCGGCGACACCGACTTCGGCCACGTCTCCTACCGCATCGACGTGCGCGACGATGGCATGACGATGCACCTGAGCCCGCCCACCCGCAACGCTCCGAAGACCATCGTGGTCAGCGTCCCGTCCAGCGTCACCGTCACCGACGTGCAGGTCTCCGGCGGTGCACCGGCGACCGTCGCCGGCGACCGGATCACCCTGCCGGCGCCGACCTCGGACACCACCATCACGGTGACGTGGAATCGGGGTACCGGCCCGGATCTCAGCTTC
Organism: Nakamurella sp.; assembly: GCA_035708025.1. GTDB lineage: Bacteria > Actinomycetota > Actinomycetes > Mycobacteriales > Nakamurellaceae > Nakamurella. The sequence continues at coordinate 3,521 of DASSTH010000608.1, forward strand.
GCCCGGGCGGTGCAGGACTATCGGGCCAACTACGCCGCGATGACCTCCGCCCCCGAGGTGTCGGTGACCGGCCTGCAGACCTCGGCCCCGACGGTGCGCATCGGGGAACCGCTGACCGTCGGCGCCACCGTCGTCAACACCGGCGGAGCCGGGTACCTGGCCGACCCGGACGTCACGCTGTACGTGGACGGGCAGCCGGCCCAGACCGACACCCGCACCTTCGCCCGCGGCATCGGGTTCTCCACCCCGGACAGCGTGATCTCCTTCGCGCGCAACACCGAAGGGGTGATCCCGGTCCGGTTCACCGTCCGGCTGTGCGACACCGGCACCCACACCGTGGCGATCGGCCTGGGCGACACCCCACCCGCGGACAGCAGCCACGTGCAGTTACGGCCGCAGCCGGCCTCCGCGCCGGCCCCGGGCGTCTCGGTGCGACTCGCCGCACAGCCGCAGTACCTGGACGCGGGTGCCGCCGGCACCCTGGACGCGACGGTGACCAACACCGGCTGCGAACCCGTCACCGACACCCAGGTGTCGCTGCGCGCCCCGGACGGTTGGCAGCTGACCCCCACCACCGGCACGCAACTGGGCACCATCCAGCCCGGCGATTCGGCGCGGGTGAGCTGGTCCTACCCGGCGGCGGTCGGCGATCCGTCGCAGGCCGTCACCCCGGCCACCATGCAGGCCGAGGCCAGCTACGGCTGGCGGGGCATCAGCACCGGCAGCGCCGAGGGCGACACCACGGTGTACGTCCTGCAACCGGTGCAGGCGCCCTATCGGACGCACACCGACACGTTCGCCGCGTTCGGGCAGTCCGGTGACTCGTTCGCCATCGCCGCCGGGGGACGCGACATGGGCGGCAGCTACGACGAGTTCGGCGCCATCTATACCGCCGGCACCGCCACCCCGAGCACCGTCGCCACCACCA
>DASSTH010000609.1:0-2236 GCA_035708025.1 Nakamurella sp.
GCCCCGGCGTTGTCCGCGCCGAGGTCGGCGGCGGTGAGGGTGACGGCGCCGGTCTGGCCGTTGACGGACAGCGCCGTCGGGGCGGCCACTCCGCTGGACGGGTCGGTGACGGCCAGGGAGGCGTAGTCGACGTCCGGTGTGGCGGAGGGCAGGGCGATGCTGCGGATGGTGCCGCCGGGCCAGCCTTCGCGGATCCGCCACGTCCACCCGGTGGCGGACAAGGCCGGGTCGTCGTTGGCGGGCAGGGTCACGTCGAGGACACCGTCGGTGATGTCGACGATGATCGGCCCGGCAGTGAGCAGCGCTTGCCCGTCCCAGGTGACCGGGCCGGGCGGGTAGATGTAGAGCTTGCCGGTGACCGGGTCGCCGAGGGCGTCGACGATCTCGTCGCAGTGCAGCCGCACCGTTGCGAGTCCGGCGGGGAGCGCCATGGTCAGGTCACCGCCGCGACGATTAGGGCGATGATGCCGACGGTGGCAGCCCAGCAGGCGGCGTAGCCGGCCCGGCGCAGGCTGCTCATAGCACGGCGAGGCAGACGACGACGGTGAGCGCGATGAGCACGAGCAGGGTGATCAGCGGCACGTCGACGTGCCCGGCGTCACTGCCGGCGTTGCGGCCGGCGGCGGACAGGAACGGCAGGAAGCGGGCCAGCAGGGCTTCGACTTGGGAGAGGGCCATGATGCGGGTGATGGCGGCGGCGACGGCGACGGACAGGGCGAGCCAGCCGGTGGTGTCGTGCAGCCCGGCGGCTTGGACGATGACGGCCCAGGATGCTGCCAGGCCGACGGCGAACTGGATGATCGAGCGCAGGGTGGCCTGCCAGGGGCGGCGCACCTGGGTCGGCGCCGGTGCCGGTGCGGGTGCCGGTGTGGGGGTTGCGGGGGTGGTGGTCATGTCAGACTCCCAACAGGGCGGACCAGGTGTGCGGGCCGACGATGCCGTCGACGCCGATGTGGGCGGTGCGCTGGAAGGACTTGACGGCGGCGTCGGTTTGCGCGCCGAAGATGCCGTCGAGGATGAGGCCGTAGCCGTGCGCGTCGAGCAGGCCTTGGGCGTTCTTGACGGGCTGGCCTTTGGAGCCGGTGCGGATGAGCGGCAGGGCGGCCACGTTGACCTCCGAGAGTGTGGTGGGGGGCTGCGGCGCGGGTTGCGGCGTGGGTGTGGGTGGTGTCCAGGTGCCGACCGGGGTGTTGACGTCGGTGGACCCGGGGATGCCGGGGACCTGCTGCTGCCCGGTCTGCACCAGGAAGGTGCGGGGTGGGAGCACCTGGTTGGCCCAGCCGGGCCAGGCGAGCCAGAGCGGCCGGTTGCCGGGGTAGCCGCCGCCGAGCTGCCAGAGGGTGTCCCGGGCCATGTAGAGGCGCACCTGGCCGCCGCGGGCGGCTTCAACTTTCGCGCAGAACGCGGCGACCCATTCGGCCAGGGACGCCCCGGTCAGTTTCTGCGCGTAGGCCGGCTCGAGGTCCAGGGCGTCGCCGAGCCGCCCGGCCCCGGCCGACGTCTTGTCCAGGTAGTGCTGGGCTTCGGTGGCGGCGCCGGCCGGGCCGGGGTGCAGGTCGGGGCGGGCCAGGTGGTAGCAGCCGGTGGGGATTCCGGCGGCCGCCGCGGCGGTCTGCTGGGCGGCCAGCCAGCCGGCTTCCGGGGTGCCCGGGTCGGGCCAGGTTTGCCCTTCGGTGGCTTTGAGCCACGCCCCGGTGACCCCGGCTGAGGCGACCTTGGCCCAGTCGATGTGCGGCTGGTAGGTGGGTGAGACGTCGATGATCATGCTTTGGCCTTCCGTGCGGCGGCCCACTGGGCGGCGGTGAGGAAGTGCGCGGGCGGCGGCAGCCCGGCTTTGCGGTAGCGGATCGGCTCCCACAGCGGGCCGGGCAGCACGTGCACGCCGTAGGAGGTGCGGTGGTGCGCGGAGCAGAGCACTTCGAGGTTCCCCGGCCCTTCGACCCACGCCTGGAACTCGTCGTCGGATCCCAGGTGCAGGCCGAGGGCGTCGTTGACGCGCCGCCAGTCGGAGGCGTTGACCTGGGAGAACTCGATGTGGGAATGGTGCAGCTCGGGCACGCCGGCGCAGTAGTGGTCGTCGAAGATGCAGCGCCACAGGTCTTGCCGTTTGAGCCGGGCTTTGGCCTGGGCGAACAGGCCGTAGTGCGGGTCGGATTCGCGCGGGTCGTGAGCCGGGATGGACGCGACGACGTGCAGGGTCATCGCCTGGTCGTGGGCGTCGACCATGACGGGCTCC
>DASSTH010000610.1:0-3318 GCA_035708025.1 Nakamurella sp.
CCGGGGGACGGCGGCGGCCAGCGCGGTGAGGTCGTATCGGGCGAGCAGCGGGGAACCACAGGGGCACAGGCCCTGGACGTGGTCGGCGGGAAACTCGGTGCCGCACCGGGGACAGTGCAGGTCGGTCAGGTAGGAGAACACGTGGTGGGTCCCTTCTCGATGTCCCGAGTGCCTCGTCACAAGATTCACACGTCGAGGCCGTCACCAGAGGTCATACCACTGGTCGTGCGCTGACCATATCAGGCGGGCGCCGCACCGACTTGATGCCGGCGGTCACCGGTGTCACCGGTAGTGCGGGGCCGACTGCGGTGCTGGTTTTGCGAGGATCAACTTCATGGTGAATCCGGCAAACCGGGCGCGAAATCGTGAAGTTGATCCTCGCAGGCGGAAGTTGATCCTCGCCGGAGAGGCGTCAGGCCAGGCACTCGGCGGGGAGCTCGAACCAGCGCAGGTGCTCGAAGTCGGCGGACACCCGCTCGGCGGGATCGGCGCACGCCTCGGCGCAGCCGTCCCGGCCGGCCATGATCTCCCGCGCCTGGTCCAGGTAACCGCCCAGTGCCGAATCTCCGGCGCGGTCCCGGTGCCGCGGATAGGTCATGGTGCCGTCGGTGTCGTACCCGACCTGGTGCAACCGCAGCGGCGGTTCCACCGGCCCGGAGCGATGCCGCCACAGGCCGGTCGCCGGGTCGAACCGGTAGTCCGGCAACAGCTTCCAGCCGTCCCGGGCCACCAGCGTCACCGCGTCGATGATGTAGTCCACCACCGCGTCGGACACGAAGTAGTTGAAGTTGACCCGCACCCAGCCGGGCTTGATCCCCTCACAGCCCCGGGTGATCTCGCGCTCGAACTCGTGCGAGCGCTCCAGGTCGATGCCCAGCAGCCGGTGCCCGTACGGTCCGGCGCACGAGCAGCCGCCCCGGGACTGGATGCCGAACAGGTCGTTCAGCAGCGCGACCACGAAGTTGTGGTGCAGGTACCGTCCGCCGGGCCGGCGAACCACGAAGGATACGATCGAGAGCCGTTCCGCGGCAAGGTTTCCCAGGATCTCGATCTCCGGTACCGCGGCCCAGGCGGCGACCGCCCGGCGCAGCAGTCGCTCCTCCTGCTCGCGGATCACCGGTGCGCCGACCGCCTGCTTCAGGCCGAACACCAGGCCGGCCCGGATCGACTCGATGATCGCCGGCGTGCCGCCCTCCTCCCGGTGCTCCGGGTCGCTGAGATACCGGTGCTGCTCGGGGTTGACGTAGGCGACGGTTCCGCCGCCGGGCACCACCGGCACCGAGTTGGTGAACAGCGCCCGGGACGCGACCAGCACCCCGGGTGTGCCAGGCCCGCCGACGAACTTGTGCGGGGACAGGAAGACCGCGTCCTTGCCGGCCCGGGGATGCCGCTCGCACCGCGGGTGCATCTCGATGTCCACGTACGGCCCGGCCGCGGCGAAGTCCCAGAACGACAGCGCCCCGTGCGCGTGCAGCAGGTCGGAGATCGCGCAGGTGTCGGTGACGATCCCGGTGACGTTGGACGCCGCGGAGAACGAGCCGATCTTCAGCGGGCGGTCGGCGTACTCCACCAGCCGTTGCTCCAGCACCGTGACGTCGATGTGACCGTCGCGGTCCTCCGGGATCTGCACCACGTCGGCGATCGACTCGCGCCAGGGCAGTTCGTTGGAGTGGTGCTCGAACGGGCCGATGAACACCACCGGACGCTCGTCGGCCGGGATGTGCCTGCTCAGCCCGTACCGGGCGTCCAGGTCGCGGGGGATCCGGATGCCCAGCACGCCGATCATCTTGTCGATGGTCGCGGTGGATCCGCTGCCGCAGAACAGCACGACGTCGTCGGCCGTTCCGCCCACCGCGTCCCGGATCAGTCGCCGGGCGTCCTCGCGCAGCCGGGTGGTCTGCAGCCCCGTCCCGGAGGATTCGGTGTGCGTGTTGGCGTACCGGGGCAGGATCTCGTCGCGGATGAAGTCCTCGATGAAGGTCAGTGACCGGCCGGAGGCGGTGTAGTCCGCGTAGGTGACCCGCCGGGGACCGTAGGGCCCCGGCATCACCTGATCGTCACCGATCACCGATTCCCGGATCCGGGCCAGCAGCGGGCTGATCCCGGCGGCCGCCCCGGCCACCGGGGCGGTGGACGTCGTCGTCACACTCGTGAGGGTAGTGGCATCGGTTGGGCGGCGCACCGGGCCGGGTCGGGTCAAAGCCGGATTCGCCGGCGGAACTGTCCGCCCCGAGAGCGGTGTGCGACCGCGGTCACGGCTGCGACCATCCGCCCGAATGCAACGTGCGCAACGCTGTCAGGGTCGCGACCATCTGCCGGACTGCGGTGTGCGGGCGCTGTGACTTTGCTCCAGCCCGTGGAGCAAAGTCAAAGGACTCACGACCCCATCTCCCGGCGGCCCGCTGGGAGATGGGCCCAGGCAGGCTCCGCGCTCAGGCTCCGCGACCGAGAATCAGGGCGGGATCTCGCGCTCAGCACCCGAACATCGTCCGCGGCGGAGGCGTCATCCCGAGCCGCCGGTCGACGGCGCACCGTCCGGAGCGATCGTCACGCAGCAGCGCCCGGGTCCCGGATCGAGCCGCAACGACTCCGGGTTCGCCCCGCAGGCGCACGCGGCGCCCCTCAGCAGGTGCAGGTTCATGGTGCACACCGTCTGCGGATGGTCGGCCACCAACTGGTGGAACGGGCAGTTGATCAGCTCCACCGTGCCGTCGGCGGTGGTGCGGGGTTCGAAGCCGGTCGTTTCCAGCACCTCGTGCAGGCTCCCGGCGTCGGCCGCCATCTCCCGGCCGGCCGATTCCGCCACCTCAGCCAGCGCATCGGTGACGGAGCCCCCGGCGTCCGCCACCCGCTCCACGGCGGCGGCCAGCAGGCGCGCGGCCAGGTCGTAGTGCCGGGGTGGCACGCTGACCGAGACCTCCCGCGCGCTGCGCCGGTACAGCTTGGCGGGCCGGCCCGACCCCGGGCCGGTGCGGCCGGTGGTCCGCCGGTACACCACGTCGAGCAGGCCCTGCTCGGCCAGCCGGTCCAGATGGAACGCGGCCGTCGACCGCGGGAGCGCGAAGGCCGTGGCCGCGGCGTCCCGGGAGACCGGTTCGGGACTGCGTGCGACGAACTCCAGCATCGCGCGGCGGATAGGCTCATCCAGTGCCGTCACCGCCGCGACGCGCTGCGACAGCGGCCGCTCGTCCACGTCGCACACTCTATCAACAAAGACAGTTGACGAAAGAGCCAATCTCGTCCTACGGTGAGCACGTGACGCTTGCAGATGAGGTGACGGCCATCGATTCCGTAGCGGCCACCACGCGCGACGCGCAG
>DASSTH010000611.1:0-3812 GCA_035708025.1 Nakamurella sp.
GGATGCCGTACGACGGGTCCCCGGGCTTGGCGTCGAAGTGCAGCACCCGGTCCCGTGCACCGGCGTCGCTGCCGGCCAGGATGGCGATACCGCGCCCGAACACCACGTTGCGCAGCACCTGCCCGTTGGCCTTGTCCCACAGCAGGAATCCGACCTCGTCGTGGAACGGGTCCATCGCCTCCTCGCCGTGGCGCCACGCCGTCATCGTGTAGCTCAGGCCCCACAACTCCTGCTTGCCGTTCTCCTGGACCGGGATCGGCCGGAACCGTGCCTTCTCGAAGTAGGAGGTCCGGCTCGTCTCATCGTCCTTGTTGTGGTAGGAGAGATCCACGCCCACGTCGCCTTCCCACTCACCGACCAGCGGGGTCAGGGGACCCAACTTCTGCGGGCCGAGGATCGCTGTGGGCATGCTGGTGAACCTTCTTTCGAATTGACGTGCGGTCCGGGTTTATAGACGGTATCAGCGGCCCTGGACCGGCCCGACGACGGGTGCCGTCACGTTGGCGCGGGCTTCCCCGGTGCCGCCCGCGCCGTATCACCACGGGCCACCGATCTGGGCGCTGGCCTGCCCCGTCCTGTTGCGCGGCCCGCCGCGGCGGCGTGCCGGCGGTGTCACTCCCCGCTGCTGTCCACCGGGAGGCGCACCGCGATCGTGGTGCCGGCCGGGGAGGGCTGCAGGGTGATCGTGCCGCCGTGCCGCTCTTCCACGATGCGCCGCGCGATGTCCAGGCCCAGCCCGGTGCCCTTGCCGACGTCCTTGGTGGTGAAGAACGGCTCGAACGCCCGGGCCGCCACCTCCGGCGGCATTCCTGGGCCGGTGTCGGCGATCTCCACCAGCACGTGGTCCCCGTCACCGCCGGCGCGGACCGTGAGCACTCCGGCACCGTCCATCGCATCGACCGCGTTGTCGATCAGGTTCGTCCACACCTGGTTGAGCTCGCCCGGGTAGGCGTCCAGGTCGGGCGGGTCGCGGTACTCCCGGACCACGGTGACGCCGTTCTTGAGCTTGTGGGTCAGCATCGTCAGGGTGCTCTCCAGCCCGTCGCGCAGGTCGATCCGCTGCCGGGAGGCCCGGTCCATCTGTGAGTAGGAGCGGACGGCGCCGACCAGTTCGGAGATCCGCCGGGTCGACTCCGCCACCTCGGTGATCAGCGCATCGGCGCTGAAGGTCGCCGCGACCCACGTCAGCCCGGGTTCGAGGGCCGGTCCGCCGAGGACGGCGGCGGCCCGCTCGCACCAGTCGACGTCGACGCCCGCGGGAACCAGTGCCGCGGCGAGTTGCCACGGTTCGGCGACCCCGTGACGGCCCAGCCAGGCGGCGACCGCGTCCTCCCGGTCGGCGCGGGCCAGCGCGTCGGTGTGCTGGTCCGGCGGCGTGAGGCCGCGTCGCAGCTCGTCCAGGCCGGTGAACTGGGCGGCGGTGATGTCGTTGTGCGCCAAGCGGGTCAGCGCGCCGAGCAGCGTGTCGCAGGCTACGGACAGCTCCTGCACCGCCCGGATGGAGGCCGCCGCGGGATTGTTCAACTCGTGCGCCAGACCCGCCGCGAGCGTTCCGAGGGTGACCAGGGCATCCCGCTGCCGGGCGGTCGATTCGATGGACCGGCCGGTCCGGTGCAGGCCGCCCATCAGGTGGCCGGCCAACGGGAACCAGTGGTCGAACAGCTCGCGCAGCCGCTCGGCGGTCAGCCGCAGCAGGCGGCCCGGCACCGCCCCCCGTCCGGTGGCCAGACACACGCCGTCCACATCCCAGGCGCGGAACCCACCGGCCCACTGGCCGGGCGTGGCCATCCGCGCCACCTGCACGTCCTCCCGGCCCACCCGGCGGATCAGGCTGATCTCGCCCTCCAGCAGCACCCACCAGTGATCGGCGTACTCGCCCTCGCGGAACAGGATGTCGCCGGGCCGGAAGGGCACCTCGTCGGCGCCCGCGGCGAGCTCGCCCAGCTGGTCGTCGTTCAGGCCGGCGAACAGCCCGATCGCGCGCAGTTCGTCGACGTTCATCAGATCGTCGCCAGGTACTGGTGGACCAGGTAGACCGCCATGGCGCCCTCCCCGACGGCCGATGCCACGCGTTTCATCGATTCCCGCCGGACATCCCCGGCGGCGAACACGCCGGGAATGCTGGTCTCCAGGGTCAGCGGCGCCCGGGTCAGCGGCCATTCGGGGTGACGGGGATTCCCGCAGACGTCCGGTCCGGTGAGGATGAACCCGCGTTCGTCTCGGGCGATGGCCGAACCCAGCCAGGCCGTGCGCGGGGACGCGCCGATGAAGATGAACAACCAGGACGCCGGTGCCTCCTCGACCTCCCCGGTGACGCGATGCCGGATGGTGAGCCGCTCCAGATGCCCGTCACCCTCCGCGCCGATCACCTCGCTGTCGCACCGCACCGTGATCCGCTCGGACGCGTCGATCCGGTCGGCCAGGTAGCTGGACATGCCGGCCCGCAGGTCGCCGCCGCGGACCACCAGCACCACGTGTCGCGCGAAGCGCGCGATGTTCAAGGCCGCCTGCCCCGCCGAGTTCGCACCGCCCACGATGTAGGCGACGTCGTCGCGGCACTGCGCGGCGTCCGCGGCGTTCGCCCCGTAGTACACGCCGCGGCCGGACAGTCGGGCGACGCCGTCCACGTCCAGCGTGCGGTAGGACACGCCCGACGCCACCACCACCGACCGGGCCTCGATGGTTCCGGCGCCGTCCAACAGCACGGCCCGGGCGGGGCCCCGCTCCTCCAGGCCGGTGACGTCGCGCGCCAGCACCAGTTCCGCGCCGAACCGGGTGGCCTGGGCCAGGGCCCGGCGGGCCAGGTCGGAGCCGGACAGGCCCTTGGGGAATCCCAGGTAGTTCTCGATCGCCGCGCTCTGACCCGCCTGCCCGCCGGGCGCCTCGCGCTCGACGATCACCGTGCGCAGGCCCTCGGAGGCGGCGTACACCCCGGCGGCCAAACCGGCCGGCCCGGCGCCCACGATGCACACGTCGTACAGCGGATGGGTGGCATCGGTGTGCAGGTGCAGCGCCGCAGCCAGCTCGCGCACGCCCGGGGCCCGCAGCGGTTCCGCGTCGGGCGGCAGCACCAGCGGCAGGTCGGCGGGATCACCCCCGGACAGCGCGTGCAGCCGGCGGCCCTCGTCGTCGCGCTCCACGTCGAACCAGCGGTAGGGCACGTGGTTGCGGGCCAGGAAGGACTTCAGCTCGTAGGCGCCCTCGGACCAGCGGTCGCCGACGATCCGCAGGTCGGCGGTGACCTCCGGGTGGGCGTCCCGCCAGTCCCCGAGCAGGTCGTCGACGACGGGGAACAGCCGCTCGGCCGGTGGGTCCCACGGCTTGAGCAGGTAGTAGTCGATGCCGATCTCGTTGATCGCGGCGATCGCCACATCGGTGTCGGCATAGGCGGTCACCAGCAGCTGTTTCGCGTCCGGAGCATGAGGGCGGGCCTTCGCCAGCACTTCCGTCCCGGTCATCTCCGGCATCCGCTGGTCCGTCACGATCAAGGCCACCGGGTCCCCGCGCAGCGCCAGCGAGCCGATCAGCGACAGGGCCTCCGCGCCGGAGGTGGCGGACAGTACCCGGTACTCCGCGCCGTACTGGCGCTTCAGGTCGCGGGTGAGGGCGGTGGAGACCTGCGGATCGTCGTCGATGGTGATGATCGCGGGACGGCTCATGGACACACACCTTCGGGCCAGCATCCCGGGCCGACCTGACCGGGAAAAGGAGAACGCACAGAGCATAAACCGCGGCCAGCCGGCGCAGATGTGCGATACAGGCTGTGGTGCAACGCTTACTAACCGTCACCCTGCGTCGGTCGCACCCGGCAC
>DASSTH010000612.1:0-6462 GCA_035708025.1 Nakamurella sp.
GGCGGCGCGTGGTCGTCGAGGTGGGCGAACTGTTGGCGGGGGTGTTGGACCGGCCGGCCGGCACACCGGACCACTGGCGGCCCTGCCATGGGGACCTGGCGCCGTGGAACCTCCGGGTCGCACGCAGCGGCCGGGTATGGGTCGTCGACTGGGAGGACTCCCGCTTCGCGCCGCCGGGGGCCGACGAGCTGTACAGCAGGCTGACGGCGCAGATCACCTTCGGGCGGCCCGCGGTCCGGGCTGCCGACCGCGAGTGTGTCGATTGGATGACGGCGATGATCACCGCGAGGCGCTCGCCCGACGAACCGGCGAACTCCGAGAACACCCGCCTGCTCGCGGCGCTGGACGGCCTTCGGCGGGGCTGACCGCCCGCGGCCGAAGGGCCGACGCCGGCCGGCACGGGTGCCGCCGGACCGGCGCGTTCCGGCGGGACAGCCGAGTGTGGCAGGCTGGTCAGGCTGCGTCGGCGACCTCACCGAACTGCGGCGATGAGATGCCAGGTGTACAGGAGGAGATGGTGGTGCGCAGAACCCGGCCGGTTCCTGGTGGCTCGGCGCAGCGTGCTCGGTCGGCGCGGCTGGGCATGGTCGGCGCGCTGACCGGGCTGGTGCTGCTGGTGACCGGCTGTGCGTCCCATCCGGGGGCGGCCGCGGTCGTCGACGGTCACGCGATCCCGGAGCAGACCGTGCAGGACCGCACGCAGGCGTTCGTCGCCGAGAACCTGGCCGATGGCTCCGCGGCCCCCACGGTGCTGGCGCTGCTCAACCGCTACCAGGCCACCGACGTGGTCCGGCATCAACTGGTGCTGGCCGCCGCACAGGCCGAGGGAATCACCGTCACCGACGAACAGATCCACCAGTTCATCCAGCAGAACGGCGGCGCGCCGGACATCGCGCGGCAGTTGACCGTGCCGTCGGATGCCGTCGACGACGCGATCTACGACTACCTGGTGCTGGAACAGCTGATCAGCAAGATCCCCTCCGACGGAGTGCCCGTCACGGACATCACCGTCACCGTCGACGTGGTGCCGGCCAAGAGCCGGGACGAGGCGGTAGCCGCGCGCGCGAAGTACCTGGCCGACCCGCAGTCGATGGAGCCGGACGCGGCCGCCGCACGCGCCGCAGACCCGAACGTGCCCGGGGGCTCGGTGTCGCTGCTGCAGAACCCGGAGGCTGCGCTGGCCGGCATCTTCTCGGCGCCGGAGGGCGAGATCGTGCTCGTGCCGCAGGGCTCCACCGACGACTACTACCTGGTGCGGGTGACCAAGCGCACCCAGTCGCCGGCCAAGCTGACTCAGCAGTCCACCCAGTCGGTGTCCAGTCTGGACGGGCACTTGGTGCTGGCCTCGCTGCTACTGGCGCACTACCCGGCGGCGAAGGATGTGACGGTCAATCCCCGGTTCGGCGACTGGGATCCGAACACGCTCCAGGTGGTCGCCGGCAACAGCGGGTTGTGACCGGCGTGGCGTCCGGCGGGGATCGGTACGAACCCGGGTCGGTGACGGGGCATCCGGGCGGCGCGTTCCCGGAGGAGGGGACGGCAGCCTCGGGTCGGGCCGACCCACAGTATCCCGGTGACGCCCCGATGGGCCCGGAGGAGCCCGGCGTTCCGGGGTCGGCGCTGCTGGAGGCGGTCCGGGTGATGGACCGGCTGCGTTCGCCGGGCGGATGCCCGTGGGATCGCGCCCAGACGCACGCCACGCTGCTGCGCTACCTCGTCGAGGAGTGCTACGAACTCGTCCAGGCCGTAGAGGATGGCGACGCGGACGCCATGCGCGAGGAACTCGGCGATGTGCTGCTGCAGGTGCTGTTCCACTCCCGCATCGCTGCCGAGACCCGGTGCGAGCAGGGGGGTTTCGACATCGACGAGGTGGCCGAGGGCCTGGTGGGCAAGCTGGTCCGCCGGCATCCCTACGTGTTCGGCACCCCGGACCAGCGCGAGGAGCTGACCCCGGAGACGCAACAGGTGCGCTGGGACGAACTGAAGAAGTCGGAGAAGGAGCGGCCGTCGGCGCTGGACGGGGTGGCGCTCGGCCAGCCGGCGCTGGCGCTGGCCGGCAAGCTCGGCGCCCGCGCGGCCAAGTACGACGTGCACGTGCCGCTGCCGGACGGCGACTCGGTGGCCGAGCAGATCTTCCGGCTGGCGTATGCCGCCGGCGCCCGGGGCGAGGACCCGGAAGGGGCACTCCGAGCCGTCGCCCGAGCCCACGCATCCGCCATGGCCGCCGCGGAACCTGCCCTCCCCGAGTCGTGAGCCTCAGGCCGCGGTATGGCGCTGCCTGGCACTCACAACCGGACCTTCTCCATCGCCGCCTCCGGAGTCGTGAGGCTCAGGCAGCGGTATGGCGCTGCCTGGCACTCACGACCCGGAATACTCCTACGACTCGGCGCGGGGAACGCCCAGCCGGCGCAGATCGCCGAAAACGGGAGTGGGATCCTCGCGCAACTCTCGGGTGGTGCATCGGACCACCAGCCGGCCCGGTCCGGCGAGCCCACGCTGGCGGACGATGTCGTCCTCCCAGCGATCGACGTCCATGTGGAACCCGCCGTCGATCTCCAGCACGAGCACCCGGCCCTCGGACAGCGTCCACTCGCAGTCGGTGAACCGGAGCCGGCCGCGGCCGTCGCGTCGCGCAACCTGACGCGTCGGAGGGCGCAGCCCGAATTGCTGGCACAGCCTGCCGAACCGGGCCTCGCCGAACGACTGCGCCCCGCCGCTGATCTCCGTCACCAATTGTCGGAACAGCGCCGCCCGGCGCAGCGGCCGCATCCGATCGACCCAGGCGGCCAACAGCTCTGGTGTGGTCAGGCGTTGCTGGACCGCGGCCATCAGCACCCCTTGGGCGGCACGCTCGGATAGCTCGTAGGCGGCACAGAGCAGCAGCGCAGGCTCGATCCGGCACAGGGGCAGGTCCGAGGACTCGTCGCGCATCTCCTTGAGCGACCGCCGGGTTCGGACAAAGCGAACTGCGGGCAGCGGATCGAAGAGGCGCTCGTCGTCGACCAGCACCGTCACCTCGGCACGCTCCCATCGTGTGAGCCCATGTGCGGTCGCGGCCGTCAGTCCACCGACCAGGGAGTCACCCCCGGCGTGCAAGACCCCGAGCCACATCAGATGCACCGGCGTCAGGGGCCCGGTGAAGGTGCTGATCACACTGCTGCTGCGCTCGGCCCAGCGGCGAGCGGCCAGGTGGTTGCGGACCCGGGCCCAGTCGACCCCGAAGGCGAGCAGCTGACGGCGGGCGATCATCCCGCTCTGCGCCGTTGCGACGGCCTCCCAGTTCGGCAGCATCGGTCGATGATGCGCCGCTCGCTTCCGACCTCCCCGGAGTTGTCCACACCCTCCGCCCGGCCCGCTCCGTCCCACCACCACCCCCCATTCCGAGTCGTGAGCCTCAGGCAGCGCTATGGCGCTGCGAGAGACACACGACTCGGGATGGCTCAGTTGCCGCAGGGGGCGACGTTGCGCCAGTTCTGCACCGTGTCGGCCACCGCCTGATCGCCGCCCGGGCCATAGGTCAGGGTGATGCTCCGGTTGGCGATCTCCGCGCAGGCCGCGTCCTTCTCGACGTGGTCCCAGTCGCCGAGCGCGTACTTGTACTGCAACTGGGCGTCCTCTGGCCCGGACAGCGTCATCGTCCAGTGCGTGGCGTCCACCCGGGTCATGGCCCCGGCCGTCGGATCCCACGAGGGCAGGCCGGTCCCCAGCGTGTCCAGGCTGCCGGCCAGGTGCACCGCCCGCCCGGTGTCGTCCGTGCTGTTCGGCACGGTCACCGTGAATGTCACCGTCACGGTCCGGAGCTGGGCCACCGCCGGTACCGGCTCGGTCGCGTCGGACCGGTTGAACGACGTGTCGACCGACTGGATCGCATAGCTGTACGCCTGACCGGTGGTCACCGAGGAGTCGGTGAACGACGGTTGGGTCACCAGCCCCAGCGTCGCCGGAGAGCCGCCTCCGGCCGAGTCCGGATAGCGCAGCACCCGATAGCCGTACATGCTCGGGTCACCCGTCACCGGATCCCACGCCAGGGAGATCTCGGCGGGGCCGGCCGCCGTCACGTGCAGCCCGGTCGGCACAGCGGGAGCGGTGGTATCGGCACTGGCGACCACGGTCAGCGAGCCGGCCTCGTCGGGCGAGTACCCGTCGCCGATGCCGTCCAGGTCGGCGTACGTCCAGTCAACCCCGTTGGTGGTGGAATACCGGTAGGCGTAGTCGATCTCACCGATCTCGGTCGGCAACAGTGATGCCACGTACTCGTCGTTGTTGCCCGCGTCGGCGTTGAACGCGGCGTCCACCCAGGTCCACCCGCCGGAGGCCGGGTCGCTGCCGTCCAGCCCGTATCCCAGCTGGGCCAGGACCCCGGCGGCCGGACCGGGTTGGCCGGTCACGCCGTCGATCCAGAGCTGTCCGTATACCGGGTCGGTGGGCGTGGTGGCGCTGATGGTGTGCACCAGCGATGGCGGCCACTGCAGGTTGGCCCAGCCGATCGAGTAGTGCGGCAGGCCGAGCACCTCGCCGGAGAACGGCCCGATGTTGCCGGCGGCATCCAGCGCGCGCACCACGATGTGATAGCGGTGCGCCGGCAGCAGACCGGTGACACGGTAGGACGTTCCGGTGATCGGGTCGGCGTTCGTCACGATGTACCCGCCGCCGCTCAGCGGGCTGACCAGCACCTGGTACGACGCGGCGCCGGGCTCCGCCGTCCACGCCAGGTCGACGGTGCTGGATCCGGTGGCGGTGACGTGCACCCCGCTGGGCGCCGCCGGCGGGGCGAGATCGACATCGGTCGCAGTCAGCCACAGGGCCCCGAGCGAGGGCACGGTCACGGCGACCGCGCCGGAGACGACCGAATGCGTCCCGGACGCGGTGCCGCCCACCCGATAGCTCTCGGTCAGGGACAACCCGTCCGGCAGGTAGCCGGCCACCGGCACCGAGACCTGTTGCGGGTCAGCGCCGGTATTCACCACCAGTATTGCGGTGCTGCCGGAATCCTTGCGGCCCATCGAGACCACTCCGGTCGCGTCGTCGGTGCGCAACACGGTCAGCGCGCCGTCACGCAGCGCCGGGACCGCGGCCCGCACCTGCGCCAGGGCCGCGTAGTGCTGGTACAGCGCGGTGTCGCCGGTGCCGCCCTGGTCGGGCCAGGGATGCGCGCGACGGTCGTCCGGATCGTCGTCACCGGTCATTCCGATCTCGTCGCCGTAGTAGACGGTCGGCGCCCCCGGCACCGAGAACTGGATGATGGACGCCAACTCCAGGCGGCGCTTGCCAGCGGCCAACGCGGCCGAATCCTGCTTGGCCGCGCCGGTCTCCGCGCCTGGCGTCAGCGTCCACAGCGCGCGCTCGGTGTCGTGCGAGTCCAACAGGTTCATGGTGGCGAACTGGGCAGGACCGGCATAATCCTCGGCGATGGAGGAGATCCTGGCTGCGAACTGTGACGGTGCCAGCGGATCACCGGAGTCCGGGAAACCCTTGGCGTCGAAGGATTGCGGGGCGAGCAGGCCGAGTACAGCGTCTCGAAGCCGGTAGTTCATCGCGCCGTCGGCCTGGCTGCCGTCCAGCAGCCCGAGCAGGCTCGAGTCCTTCTGCCAGGCCTCGGCGATGATCACCGCATCGGGGTCGGTCTGCTTGACCACGTCCCGGAAGGTCTGCCAGTAGCCCGCCGGGAACGACGGGTCGTTCATCACGTCCAGTCGCCAGCCGTCCGCGCCGAGCCGCAGCCAGTGCTTGGCCACCGAGTCCGGTCCGGTCAGGAAGAACCGCTGCACATCGGGATTGGCCTTGTTCAACACCGCCAGCGAGTCGAAGCCCGCCCAGTCGGTGTAGGTCATGGTGTTCGGGCCGTCCGGCCCGGCACACGGACCGTCGGGCTGGGGGCTGAAGGTGAACCAGTCGCGGTACGGGGAGTCCACCGATTCGCAGGCGCCGACCGTGGGGTAGTGGTGGTAGCGGTCGAAATAGACGCTGTCGGAGGAGGTGTGGTTGAACACGCCGTCCAGGATGATCCGCATCCCGCGCTGGTGGGCGTGCTTGACCAGGTTCTGGAAGTCCTTGATGGTGCCGAAGTACGGGTCGATCGCGTAGTAGTTCTGGGTGTCGTACCCGTGGTCGGAGCCGGCGTCGAAGATCGGGTTGAGGTAGATGGTGTTGACGCCGAGGCCCTGCAGGTAATCAAGGCGCTGGTCAACGCCCTTGAGGTCACCGCCCTGGTAGTCCCGGCCGGTGGGCTGCTCGATGCCGGACTCGTCCCGGTAGCGGTACGGGCAGCTGGTGTCGGTCGCGCCGGCGTAGTTTCGGCAGTAGCCCTCCGGCAGGGTGCCCCAGGGCAGTTCGAGAGCCGGGTCGTCGTAACGGGTGTCGCCGGTCGCCGGGTCGTTGTTGGGGCGGCCGTTGGCGAACCGGTCCGGGAACACTTGGTAGATCACCGCGTTCCGCATCCAGTCCGGGGTGCTGAAGCCGGCC
>DASSTH010000613.1:0-10371 GCA_035708025.1 Nakamurella sp.
TGCCCGGGGAAACGGGTCGTCCGGTGACGGGGCATCCGGGACCGGGTCCGGCGGGGGGTCCCGCGGCCCCTCCGGGGCGGCCGGCGGCGGCCCCGGCCGCCCGGCACTCACCGGACCGGAACAGCGCCGCCGCTGGCACCGGCGCAGCGCCCTGGCGCTGGCGGTCGTGGTGCTGGTGCTGGTCGCACTGGCCGGATCGACGCTGTGGGTGCGCAGCCAGTACTACGTGGGCGTTGCGGGAGACACCGTCGCGGTGTTCCGGGGCGTCAACGGGTCCCTGCTGGGGCTGCGGTTCTCGTCCTTCCAGGAGAACTCCTGCGCCGGATCCTCCGGCTGCCTGCCGATCAAGGTGTCCGACCTGCAGCCGGCGGCCCGTAACCAGGTGCTGGCCGGCATCCAGGCCGGCAGCCTGACCGATGCCCGCAGCGTGATGAGCCGGCTGTCCGGCGAACTGCTGCCGCCGTGCCCCAAGCCCGAGGCGAGCCGCGGACCGAGCGGGTCACCGACCCCGCCGCCCACCGACCCGACCGGCTCCGCGCCCGGTGGGCCGGGCGGCTCAGGCTCGACCGGCAGCACGTCGGGGCCAGGTTCCGGCACCACCACGACTCGGCCCAGCACGGCGGCGGGCACCACCACGGTGACGGGGACGTCCGGCACCGCCGGCACCGGCGCCCGGCACAGCACCAGCACTCTCGGCGAGGCCGGCGCGAACCAGCCCGCGACCACCGCCGGCCGAGCCACCGGCTCCACTCCCGCCCAAGACACCACCACCGGTGCCGCCGACGCGGATGCCGCGCGCGGCCGCGCCCCGGTCTCCCGCACCCCCGGCGCTGGGCAGCCGGCCGGTTCCGCGCCCACCCCGGTGGTCACCATCCGGTCGGCACCCACCACCCTGACCGTCCGCGTCACCGTCACCCCGGGTCCGCACGCGCTGTTCGACAGCGTGGTGCAGCGCGCGCTGCTGGTGTCACCCGGATCCGGGGCCGAGGCAGTACCCGGCGGGCCCGCGGTAGCACCCGGCGGCCCCGAGGCAGCACCCGGCGACCCCGGGGTGGCACCCACCCGCAGCCCCGGCACCACCACTCGGGCACCCACCGGCACCGCGGCCACGGGTAAGACGAGCACCGGCAAGCCGGCCACCGGCAAGACCGCGACGGGCAGCACAACGACCGGCACCCATCGCGGCAGCACGTCCGCGCGCCCGTCCACCAGCACCGTCACCGCCGAGACCCCGACCGTCACCGTCACGCAGACGATCACCGCCGGACCGACGGTCACCGGAACGCCGCTGGCCCCGGCCCCTGCCGAGCCCGGCGTCAGCTGCCGGATCACCGGGTGAGGGCACCGGACGCGCCATGAGCATCGCCGCCGCCCTCACCCCGGCACGCCGCCGCACCGGCCGCGGGGCCGAACTCGGCCTGCTGGTGTTCGCCGGGATCATCGTCACCGCCGCCCTGGTGATCGTGGAGCTGAACCAGAACCAAGCGCTGCACTGGGAACTGCTGTACTACGGCGGCGGCTACCTCGCCGTGTTCGCGGTCGCGCACCTGCTCACCCGCGCGCTGGCCCCGTACGCCGACCCGCTGCTGCTGCCGCTGGTGGCGCTGCTCAACGGCATCGGGCTGGTGATGATCTACCGGCTGGATCTGGCGGCCAAGGCGCGGGACGCCGACGCCGCGGCCCAGGCGCCGCTGCAGCTGCTGTGGACCGGCATCGCGCTGCTGTTCTTCCTGGCGGTGCTGCTGGTGGTGCGCGACCACACCACGCTGCAGCAGTACTCCTACACGCTGGCGCTGCTGGGCGTGGTGTTCCTGGCCATCCCGGCGGCGCTGCCGTCGCGGTTCAGCGAGGTCAACGGCGCCAAGATCTGGATCAAGATCCCCGGGCTGCTGTCCATCCAGCCCAGCGAGTTCGCCAAGATCGCGCTCATCGTGTTCGCCGCGGCGTTCCTGGTGTCCAAGCGCACCTTGCTGTCCACCGCCGGCAAGCGGTTCCTGGGTCTGGTGCTGCCCCGCGCCCGGGACCTGGGCCCGCTGGTGGTGCTGCTGGCGGTGGCGCTGGCGGTGCTGGTGTTCGGCAACGACCTGGGCACCGCGCTGCTGCTGTTCGGCGTGCTGCTGGTGATGGTGTACCTGACCACCGGCCGGGTGTCCTGGCTGATCATCGGGCTGTTGGCGTTCGCCGGCGGCGCCGTGCTGGCCTACCAGCTGTTCGCCCACCTGCGGGTCCGGGTGGACATCTGGCTGCACCCGTTCGCCGACCCGCTGAACAAGGGCTATCAGCTGGTGCAGTCGCTGTTCGGGCTGGGCACCGGCGGCATCTTCGGCACCGGACTGGGCGCCGGACGTCCGGACATCGTGCCGTTCGCCTCCACCGACTTCATCACCGCCGCGCTCGGCGAGGAGCTCGGCCTGGTCGGGCTGTCGGCGATCCTGCTGTGCTACCTGCTGCTGGTCGGCCGGGGGCTGCGCACCGCGCTGGCCGCCAAGGACAACTTCGGCTCGCTGCTGGCCGCGGGGCTGTCGTTCGCGATCGCGTTGCAGGTGTTCATCATCGTGGGCGGGGTGACCCGGCTGATCCCGCTGACCGGCCTGACCACGCCGTTCCTGTCCTACGGGGGATCCAGCCTGCTGGCGAACTACATCATCCTGGCGCTGCTGCTGCGGATCTCCGACTCGTCCCGGCGCCCGGTGGTGGGCCGGCTCCCCCGGGCGCCCCGGCCCGCACCGCTGACCCAGGAGCGCACCGAGGTGCTGCCCGCACTGGGTGGTGACGGAGCATGAGCCTTCCTGTCCCCGGGTTGTGTGCCTCACGCAGCGCCATGGCGCTGCCTGGGGCACACGACTCAACCGGGGAGCGGTCACCGGGGGGGGCCCGGTGAGGCGGCCGATGCGGCGGCTGGGCATGGCGGTGATCGTGATGATCGCCGCGCTGCTGGCGAACCTGACCTACATCCAGGTGTTCAAGTCGGTCGCCTACCGCAACGACCCCAACAACAAGCGCACCGTGCTGGAGGAGTACTCCAGGGCCCGCGGCCAGATCACCGCGGCCGGCGGCGTGGTGCTGGCCAAGTCCACGCCCTCGGACGACCAGTACCGCTACCAGCGCTCGTACCCCGGCGGGGCGATGTACGCGAACCTGACCGGCTACTACTCGCTGCGCTACGGCCCCACCGGGCTGGAACGGCTGCAGAACGACCTGCTGTCCGGCGACGACCCGGAGCTGTGGGTGGACCGGCTGTCGGACCTGATCACCGGGCGCGACCCGGCGGGCGGCAACGTGCAGCTGACCATCGTGCCGGCGGTGCAGAAGGCGGCCTACAACGGCCTGGCATCCAAGGGATACGTCGGCGCGGTGGTGGCCATCAAGCCGTCCACCGGCGAGATCCTGGCCATGGCGTCCACCCCGTCGTACGACCCGGACCCGCTGGCCAGCCACTCCGAGAAGACCCAGAAGACCGCCTATAACAAGATCATCGCGGACTCCCCGTCACCGATCCTGGACCGCACCATCGGCGCGGTGTATCCGCCGGGCTCGACGTTCAAGCTGGTGGTGACGGCGGCCGCGCTGCAGCACGGGTACACCCCGACCACCTCCGTCACCGGCGCCCCCACCATCACCCTGCCCGGCACCCGGGGTGCCACGCTGTCCAACTTCGACCACGAGACCTGCGGGAACGCCGGCGGATCGGCGGTGTCGCTGACCACCGCGCTGGCCTACTCGTGCAACACCGCCTACGCCTCGGTGGCCATGCAGGTCGGCCGGGCGGAGCTGGCCAAGCAGGCCGCGGCGTTCGGCGTCGACGGACAGGACTGGAGCCTGGACGGCTTCCCGGTCGCGGGATCCCGCACCGGGGAGATGGCCGACGACGCTGCGGTGGCGCAGTCCGGGATCGGGCAGCGGGACGTGGCGCTCACCCCGCTACAGGACGCGATCGTGGCGGCGACCATCGCCAACCACGGCGAGCGGATGCAGCCCTTCCTGATCGCGAAGACCACCCGTCCCGACCTGTCGGTGATCAAGGAGGCCACCCCCACCTCCCAGGGACAGGCGGTGCCCTCGGCGGTCGCCGACGAGATCCGGGACATGATGGTGCAGGCCGAGAAGGCCACCCCGGGCAGCGGCCAGATCTCCGGGCTGACCATCGCCTCGAAGACCGGCACGGCCGAGCACGGCACGGACCCCAAGAGCACGCCGCCGCACTGCTGGTACGTGGCCTTCGCGCCGGCCGACGATCCGCAGGTGGCGGTTGCCGTGCTGGTGACCAACGGCGGTGACCGCGGGCTGGATGCGACCGGCGCGACCGTGGCCGGCCCGATCGGCCGCTCGGTGATCGCCGCGGCCCTGGCGGGCTCCCGATGACCCACTTCCGCGAGGATCAACTTCCGCCTGCGAGGATCAACTTCCCGGTTCCGCGGCGTTTTGTCCGGATTTCGCTGAAGTTGATCCTCGCAAAGGGGGGCGCCGCCCGGCGCGGGCCGGCCGGGGTGAGCAGTCGAGGGTCGGTGACGGGATGGCGCTGACCCCGGGACTGCTGCTGGCCGACCGCTACCGGCTCACCGCCCGGATCGCGGTCGGCGGTATGGGCGAGGTGTGGACCGCCGACGACACCCGGCTGGCCCGCCGGGTCGCGGTGAAGATCCTCAAGTCGGAGCTGACCAGCGACCCGGAGTTCGTGGACCGGTTCCGCTCCGAGGCGCGCATCACCGCCTCGCTCAACCACCCGGGCATCGCCGCGGTGCACGACTACGGCGAGGTCGCCTCCATCCCGGGCGGTCCGCGGGATACCGCCTACCTGGTGATGGAACTGGTGACGGGAGAGCCGCTGTCCGCGGTGCTGATGCGCACGCCCCGGCTGTCCGCGCCGCGCACCCTGGACGTGCTGGAACAGTCCGGCCGGGCGCTGCAGGTGGCCCATGCCCGCAACCTGGTGCACCGGGACATCAAGCCCGGCAACATCCTGATCACCCCGGCCGGCCAGGTGAAGATCACCGACTTCGGCATCGCCAAGGTCGCCCACCAGGTCCCGGTCACCCGCGGCGGCATGGTCATGGGCACCGCGCAGTACCTGGCACCCGAGCAGGCCGCCGGCCGGGAGGCGGTGCCCGCGTCGGACGTCTACGCGCTGGGCGTGGTGGCCTTCGAGTGCCTGGCCGGCCGCCGGCCGTTCGACGGGGACTCGCCGATCGCGGTGGCCACCGCGCACGTCCAGCACCCGCCGCCGCCGCTGCCGCCGGACGTGCCGCCGCCGGTCGCGGCGCTGGTGATGCGCATGCTGTCCAAGGACCCGGCGCAGCGGTATCCGGATGGCGCGTCGTTGGCGGCCGCCTGCGCGGTGGTGCGGTCCGGGGCCATGCCGCCGATCCCGCCGGGCGCCGCGCCCGTCCCTTTGGCGGGTCCAGCAGGAACGGTGGGCGCCATGCCCCCCGGTGCGGTAGTCCCCCCGGCCGGAGTAGCCACCGCAGGTCCGGCGGGACACCCGGGCGCCGCCCCCGGGCATCAGGTCCCGGGATTCCCGTCACCGAATCTCGCGGCCCCCACCGGACCGACGGCGTCCCCCGCCCCGGCGCTGCAGGTGTACGTCAGCCGGGCCCGTTCGCAGCCGGCGCGCCGGCACACCGGGCTCGCGGTGATCTTGGTGCTGCTGGTGCTGGCGGTGGCCGCGGCGGTCGCGGTGATCCTGCTCACTCGGCCGAACTCGTCGGCGGGCGCGGCGTGCGCACGCTGCGTAGTTGTGAGCGCACCGGTACCGGACCGTGATCTACCGCTGCCAGGCTCGGCCGGGGACCGCCCCCGGCCGGGAGCGGTGCTGTGATGTGCCGCGCACCGCGCCGGGCCGGGCGGGGTGGGCGCCCGAAGCGGCCCACCAGCGCAACGACACCTGCGACAATGGGCGGTTGGGTGCCGGTGGGCGCACCGGAGCGGCGGACGCGGCCGCAGCGACAGCGCATCCCCACCCGGGGATCGCACCCGATCAGTCGGGGACACGATGACGAGGGACGAGTAATACAGCGATGACGGGAAACCTGCTCGGCGACCGCTACCAGGTCGGCGACACGCTCGGTTTCGGGGGCATGAGCGAGGTCCACCGCGGTCGGGATCTGCGCCTGGGCCGGGACGTCGCCATCAAGGTGCTGCGCGCCGACCTGGCCCGCGACCCCACGTTCCAGGCCCGGTTCCGGCGGGAGGCGCAGAACGCAGCCTCGCTCAACCACCCGGCGATCGTGGCGGTGTACGACACCGGCGAGACGTCGGGTGAGACGGGCCCGATCCCGTACATCGTGATGGAGTACGTGGACGGCGAGACGCTGCGCGACCTGCTCAAGCGCGAGGGTCCGCTGCCCCCCAAGCGGGCCATGGAGATCGTCGCCGACATCTGCGCCGCCCTGGACTTCTCGCACCGGCACGGCATCGTGCACCGGGACGTCAAACCGGCCAACGTGATGCTGACCCGGGTGGGCGCGGTCAAGGTGATGGACTTCGGTATCGCCCGTGCGGTGGCCGACGGGCAGGCCACCGTCACGGCCACCGCCGCGGTGATCGGCACCGCCCAGTACCTGTCGCCCGAGCAGGCCCGCGGTGAGGCGGTGGACGCCCGCTCGGACGTGTATGCCACCGGCTG
The DNA here is from genome assembly GCA_035708025.1 of Nakamurella sp. Lineage (GTDB taxonomy): Bacteria > Actinomycetota > Actinomycetes > Mycobacteriales > Nakamurellaceae > Nakamurella. The sequence continues at coordinate 6,623 of DASSTH010000613.1, forward strand.
CGTGCTGTACGAGCTGCTCACCGGGGCACCGCCGTTCACCGGGGACTCACCGGTGGCGGTGGCCTACCAGCACGTGCGGGAGGATCCCAAGCCGCCGAGCATGGTCCGGCCCGGGCTGTCCAAGAGCCTGGACGCCATCGTGCTGAAGGCGCTGAACAAGAACCCGCTGAACCGCTACCAGACCGCCGCCGAGATGCGCTCGGACCTAGTGCGGGCGCTGTCCGGCCAGGCCGTGCACGCCACCCCGTTCATGGACGACGCGGAGCGCACCGAACTGATGCGCACCCCGCCTATGCGGGTGGCCCCGCAGGCGCCGCTGCTGGCCCCGCCCAGCATCCTGCAGCCGCAGGACGACTGGGAGGACGAGGAGTCCGGCCGGGCCCGCAAGGTGTGGGGCTTCGTCGGCATCGGCATCCTGTGCCTGGCCCTGCTGGCCGGCGCGGTGTACTTCACGCTGAAGATCACCGGAGCGCCCCCGCCGCCGCCCCAGGTGGCGGTGCCCAAGGTGACCAACCTGACCGCCGACGAGGCCACCGCGAAGCTGCGGGAGAAGAACTTGGTGGTGGCCCAGCCGCTGCAGCACCAGCCGTCCCCGGACGCCGAGAAGGGCAAGGTCATCGACCAGAACCCCAGCGAAGGCGTCCCGGTGGACCAGGGCAGCGCGGTGACGCTGACCATCGGCGACGGCGTGCAGAAGGTGACCGTCCCCAACGTGCTCAACCTCGATGCGCAAAAGGCACAGGACACGGTCACCAAGAGCAACCTGAAGTACGTCGAGAAGAAGGTCAACTCCTCCTCGGTCAAGGGCCGGGTCGACAAGCAGGAACCGGACCCCGGCACCGAGGTGCAGCCGGGAGCGACGGTCACCGTCTACATCAGCCAGGGCCCGGAGATGACCACCGTCCCGGACGCCGCGGACCTGGTCGGCAAGAACGTCAAGGACGCCAAGGCCGCACTCGACGCCGCCCACCTGAAGTCTGTCTCCCAGACGCAGCAGAGCGCCAAACCCAAGGACGAGGTGCTCGGGCTCGGCGGGGACGTGCAGCCCGGCGCGCAGGTGCCGGTGGACACCGTGGTGACGCTGCTCATCTCGGACAACACCCTGATGACCATGCCGGACCTGTCCCGGCTGACACCCGACCAGGCCAACGCGAAGCTGAAGGACGCGTCGGTCGGCTGGACCGGCGAGGGCGTGACGGCCACACCGGTGGAGAACCCGACCCAGGCGCTGTGGGGCACCATCATCGATGCCTCGCAGAACCCCAAGGCCGGCGCGACCGTGCCCAAGAACACCCCGATCACCGTGCAGGTGGCGACCGAGCCGACGCTTGGAGTGCCGGACCTGTCGAACATGACGGTCAACCAGGCCGCCCAGGCACTGCACGATCAGGGGTGGATCGGCCAGCTCTCGGTGGTGATCCACAACGAGATCCCGGCCACCGACGTGCCGGACGGAAAGTGGGATCTGGTCTATAACCAGAACCCCACCTCCGGCAGCGTCATCAAGGTGACGGACACGGTGACCGTCGACGTCTACCCGGCCAAGCCTCCGCCGCCGACCACCTCCACCACCCCGACCACACCCACCACCGCGTCCTCGGAACCGTCCGGCGGTCCAGGTCACGGGGGCAATGGCGGCAACGGCGGCAACGGCGGCAACGGCGGCACGCAGACGGAGGGCTCTTCATCTCCGGGGGAGTGACCACGTCAGCCACCCGGGGACACGGGCGAGGACACCGCGGCTGAGTCTCCGGGGGAGTGACCACGTCACCCACCCGGGGACACGGGCGCGGACACCGCGGCTGAGGCGATCCCCTGCGGGTGTACCGGGGACCGATGGGCGAGGGCCTGAGCACTTGCTGGCCTTCCTCTCAGGCAATCCTCACGCCGGTGCGCCAGGCTAGGTGCCATGACGAGCAACGACTGGACCGGGCGCGAGGAACAGCCGCGCGCGTCCGGCGAACGCATATCCAGCGGTGACGGCATGCCCGAGGACGCCCCACTGCCACCCGGGTCGTGTGTCTCTCGCAGCGCCATGGCGTTGCCTGGGGCACACGACTCGGTAGGGGAGGAGATGCCTGGGGCACACGACTCGGAAGGGCGGCGTGGTTCGGACCCCGACGACGCCGGTCCCGAGAGTGACCCGACCACCGGCGCGCCCCCCGCCGGCCAGGGCTCGGCAAGCGGCGACGAGTCCGACACCGGACCCATTCCGGTGATTCCCGGTGCCGCGCCGACCGGACCCGCGCCGTGGTGGCAGTCCCGGCCCAGCGGTGCGCTGGCTGCCCCGCACAGCATCGAGCCGGGACCGGCCGGCATCGATCCAGGCGCGGCCAGTCCGTGGCAGCGTCCCGGCTGGTCAACAGGCGGCCGCGGCCCGGTCACCGGGAGCACGCTGGAGTGGGGGGTGCTCCCCGGCGGCCCCGTCACCGGCACCTCCGGTACCTCCGGCATCGCCGGTGGCCTCTCCGGCACGCCCGGGCCGACGCCCGGCCGGCCCGGCGGGCCCTGGCAGACGGGCGCGCCGTGGCAGCCTGGCGGAACCTGGCAGCCGACGGGGCCCACCGCGCCGCCCGGCGGGCCCGGCAGCCCTGGCGACGGCCGCCCGGACGGGCCGGGCCGGCGGCCGCGCCGCACCCCCTGGGTGGCGGTCGCGGTGGCCGTGGTGGTGCTCGCGCTGCTGGCCGGATTCGGCGGCGGACTGCTGGGCAGCCGGCTGCTCACCCCGGACGCCGCCGGCAGTGCGGACACGTCGATCACCCAGCACACTGCCTCCCAACCCGCGGCCGACTCCCGGACTGCCCCGGTCGGCTCGGTCCAGGCGGTGGCGGACAAGGTGCTGCCCTCCGTGGTGAGCGTGGTCGCGCTGTCCCGCGGCGGCGAGGACGAAGGCTCCGGGGTGATCCTGACCTCGTCCGGGCTGATCCTGACCAACAACCACGTCATCGACGGCGCGACCCGGCTGACCGTGCAGTTCAACGACGGCACCACCGGCACCGCGACCGTGGTGGGCGCCGACCCGACCGACGACCTGGCAGTGATCAAGGTCGACGGGGTGTCCGGCCTGAAGCCGGCTGTTCTCGGGACCTCGGCGGACCTGAAGGTCGGCCAGCAGGTGGTGGCGGTCGGCTCGCCACTGGGGCTGTCGGCGACCGTGACCACCGGCATCGTGTCGGCACTGGACCGGCCGGTGCGGACCTCGTCGGCCGACGGCCCCTCCGCCCAGGACACCGTGCTCAACGCCATCCAGACCGACGCCGCGATCAACCCGGGCAACTCCGGCGGGCCGCTGGTGGACATGGACGGCTACGTGATCGGCATCAACTCCGCGATCGCCACGCTGTCCGCCGGTCAGGGCGGCCAGTCCGGGTCCATCGGGGTGGGCTTCGCCATCCCGATCGACCAGGCGCACCGCATCGCGCAGGAGATCATCAACACCGGCAAGGCCTCGCATGCGGTGCTCGGTGCGACGGTCCGGGACGCCGCGGACAAGACCCGGGGCATCACCACCGGGGCGGAGATCGTGTCGGTGACCGACGGTGGGGGCGCGGCGAAGGCCGGGCTCAAGGCCGGTGACGTGGTGACGAAGGTGGGCGACAAGCCGGTGGAGTCCGCGGATGCCCTGGTGGCCACCATCCGGTCGAGCCAGCCCGGCGGCACCATCCAGCTGACCTACCTGCGCGGCGGGTCATCGTCGACGGTGACGGTGAAGCTCGGCTCGTCCACGAAGTAGCGGCCTCACCACACCC
>DASSTH010000614.1:0-8396 GCA_035708025.1 Nakamurella sp.
GCGCGCTCACACCCGGACGCTAGGTCGGCGGGCCGGTCGCGCGCCGGGCGGTGGGACACCCTGGGGATGGAATTCGGACAGGGGGATAACTCGCCGAACGCGACCTTCAGCCGGCTCAGGTGCCGGCGACCTCGTCCTCCCCGCCGGGCATCACGATGCCGCCCAGCCCACCGTTGTAGGTGTGCAGCCGCCAGAAGCCGCCCACCCGGTGCAGCACCACCCAGTGGCAGTTCCCGACGCCGACCAGCGTGCTCCAGGCCGCATCCGGGAGTGCCAGCAGCAGGCCGGTGAGCCCGACGATCAGCCCACCGTGCGCGACCAGCAGGGCGCGCCGCGCGGGGCCGGCATCGATGTCCGCGACCACCTCGGATGCCCGGGCCGCCACCTCGATGCGAGATTCCCCGCCGGGCGGGGCGATATGGGCGCTGGTGGCCCGCCACTGCTCCCAGTCGTCCGGCCAGTCGATCATGATCTGCTCGCGGGTCAGACCCTCCCACCGTCCCAGTGAGGTTTCCCGCAACCGCGGATCGGTGTTCACCGGAAGTCCCGTCACCGCCGCCACCGGCGCCGCCGTGGCAGTGGCACGCTGCAGGTCCGACGAAACGATCAGGTCGGGACCCAAGGCGGCCACCGAGGCGGCGGCGGCAGTGGCCTGCGCGGCGCCCACCGCGTTCAACGGGATGTCCGTGTGCCCCTGCATCCGCAGCTGCGCGTTCCAGTCGGTTTCCCCGTGCCGCAACAGGATCAGGTGATCAAGCGCCATCGGCGGTTTACCGGCCGGTCCCGTCGGCACGGCGCTCGCCGTCGTCCGGTAGCTCGCCCGCGGCATCCGCCCCCGACGGCGCGGAGGGATCGGCCGAATCCCCCTGGATACCAGTGCGATCCCCATCGGCGTCGGCAGCTGCAGATTCCGCCGCATCGGTGAACGGGATCGTCGGGCAGTCCTTCCACAACCGGTCGAGTGCGTAGAAGACCCGCTCCTCGGCGTGCTGCACGTGCACCACCACGTCCAGGAAGTCCAACAGCACCCAACGCCCGTCCCGCTCGCCCTCGCGCCGCAGCGGCTTGACGCCGGCGCGACCCAGCCGCTCGGTCACCTCGTCCACGATCGCACCGACCTGACGCTCGTTGGCTCCGGTGGCCAGCACGAAGCAGTCGGTCAGCGCCAGCCGGTCCGACACGTCGATCAACAGGATGTCGCTGGCCAGCTTGTCCGCGGCCGCCTGGGCCGCGGTCAGGGCGAGTTGCCTGGACGATTCGGTTGCGGTCACATGGTCCCCTTGCTTCGGGCGAACGAATCCGATTCCGAGATGTACAGCCGGTGCTTGCCGATGTATTGCACGACGCCGTCCGGCACCAGGTACCAGACCGGCTGCCCGGCGAGCACCCGGGCCCGGCAGTCGGTGGACGAGATGGCCAGTGCGGGAACCTCGATCAACGTCACGGCGCCATCCGGCAGGCCGAGCGGAACGGTGGAATCGTGCAGCTGGTATCCCGGCCTGGTGACGCCGATGAAATGCGCCAGGTCGAACATCTTGATGGCGTTCTTCCAACTCATGATGGCGGCCAGCGCATCGGCTCCGGTGATGAAGAACAGTTCTGCGCCCGGATGCAGCGCCCGCAGGTCAGTCAGGGTATCCACCGTGTAGGTGGGACCGCCGCGGTCGATGTCCACCCGGGAGACAGTGAATCGAGGGTTGGCGGCGGTGGCGATCACTGCCATCAGGTACCGGTGCTCGGCCGAGGTGACCCTGGCGGTGTCCTTCTGCCATGGCTGACCGGTCGGCACGAAGATCACCTCGTCCAGCGAGAACCGCGCGGCCACTTCCGATGCCGCGACCAGGTGGCCGTGGTGGATGGGATCGAAGGTGCCACCCATCACACCGATGCGGCGCCCCCCGGCCTCGCTCGGTGCCCATGGTTCGCTCGGCGCTCCGCTCGACGCCGCTACGACTGTGTCATCAGTGTCGCTGCGCGCCACACGCCTCGCTTCGGCCTCGCTCGGTGCCCATGGTTCGCTCGGCGCTCCGCTCGACGCCGCTACGACTCCGTCGTGACGCGGCTGCCTCGCTCCGGCCTCGCTCACGAAACCGGCCGGGTCTGGCCAGTGCCGGTGACCAGGTACTTGGTGCTGGTCAGCTCCGGCAGGGCCATCGGCCCGCGGGCGTGCAGCTTCTGGGTGGAGATGCCGATCTCCGCCCCGAACCCGAACTCGCCGCCGTCGGTGAAGGCGGTGGAGGCGTTGACCATCACCGCGGCCGCGTCCACCCGGGTGGAGAACTGCTGCGCGGCAGCGATATCGCCGGTGACGATGGCCTCGGTGTGGCCGGTTCCGTGGGCCCGGATGTGTTCGATGGCGTCGTCCAGCGAGTCCACCACGGCGGCGGCGATGTCCAGCGACAGGTACTCGGTGTCGAAGTCCTGGTCCGTCGCCGGGACCGTGGCGCCCTCCCCCGCCAACGCCGCGAACCGCGCGTCCGCGTGCACCGTGACGCCATGTTCTGCCAGCGCCGCAATGGCTTTCGGGATGAACTCGTCCGCCACCGCGGCATGCACCAGCAGGGTCTCGGCGGCGTTGCACACCGAGGGGCGGCGGACCTTGGAGTTGACCAGGATCTGCAGCGCCATCTGCGGATCGGCCGCCGCATCGACATACACATGGCAGTTGCCGACGCCGGTCTCGATGACCGGCACGGTCGAGCCCTCCACCACGGCCCGGATCAAGCCCGCGCCGCCCCGCGGGATGATCACGTCCACCAGGCCGCGGGCGGTCATCAGGTGCCGCACCGACTCCCGGTCCGTGCCGGGCACCAGCACGACGGCGTCCGCCGGGAGCCCGGCGGAAGACGCGGCGTCGCGCAGCACGGAGACGATGGCGGAGTTGGAAGCGTAGGCAGAACCGGATCCGCGCAGCAGCACGGCGTTACCGGCCTTCAGCGCGATGCCGGCGGCATCGGCCGTCACGTTCGGCCGGGCCTCGTAGATGATCGCCACCACACCCAGCGGAACCCGCACCTGGGTCAACTGCAGCCCGTTCGGCAGCACGGTGCCGCGCACCACGGTCCCCACCGGGTCCGGCAGGCCGGCCAGGTGTTCCAGCCCGGACGCCATGGACTCGATCCGGCTCGGCGTCAGCCGGAGCCGGTCCACCAGCGCATCCGAGGTGCCGGCGGCCACGGCGGCGGCGACGTCCACCTCATTGGCGGCCAGGATCTCCGGCGCACGATCCCGGAGCGCGGCCGCCATGGCGCGCAGGGCGGCGTCCTTGGCGGCGCTGGAGGTCTGCGCCAGATCCGCCGCGGCCGCCTTCGCGTGCCGCGCGGCGGCCAGCACCTCGTCCGGCCCGGCCGATTGCGACCTGTCCACCACTGCTCCCTCCGGCCCGCTCATGACCGCCTCCTGCCGCCTCCCGGCCCGCTCATTCCTGTCGCCGGCAGCCGTCCGGCCCGCTGCCACGCCGCAACACCCATGTCGGCATCCAGCCTGCCATGCCGGGCGATGCCGGATCACCTGCACTGTCGCGTGGATCAACTAGCCAGGCATGCACGAAAGTCGTCCCACCGGTCACACCCGTCACACTTCCCCAGAGATCATCCATGCCTGGCTAGTTGATCCATGCCGAACCGGTCGCGGACCGCGGGGGCGCGCACGCCGGTCACAGCGCCACCAGGTCGTCCGCATGTACCACCTCGCGGCGCTGTTCGGCGGGCAGGTCGGCCAGGTTGTGGCCGATGATGGCCGGCAGTTCGGCGGCGTCGTGTGCCACGAACCCGCGCGCCACCACCGCCCCATCGGGGCCCAGCAGGTCCACCACGTCGCCGGATTCGAAATCACCCCGGAAGCCGGTGATCCCCGCCGGCAGCAACGACTTGCGCCGCCGGGTGACCGCTGCGACCGCCCCGGCGTCGAGCGCCAGCGCCCCGGCCGGTGACGCGGCGTGCCGTAGCCAGAACAGCCGGGCGCTGGTGCGCCGACCGGCGGGCGCGAAGGCGGTGCCGATGACCGGGCCGGCCCCGGCCGTGGCGCCCGGAGCCAGCGCCGCGGCGGCGTGCGCGGCGTCGGCGAGCAGCACCGGTATCCCGGCGCCGGTCGCGGTGAGCGCCGCGGTGATCTTGGAGGCCATTCCCCCCGTACCGAGCCCGCTGCCCCCGCCGGTCAGCCCGACACCGGTCAGCTGCCCCGGATCGGTGACCTCGCGGATCGGGGTGGAGGACGGCAGCCGCGGGTCGCCGGTGTACAGCGCGTCCACGTCGGAGAGCAGGACCAGCGCGTCGGCGCCCACCAGGTGCGCCACCAGCGCGGCCAGCCGGTCGTTGTCGCCGAACCGGATCTCGGTGGTGGCCACCGTGTCGTTCTCGTTCACCACCGGCACCACCCCGAAGTGCAGCAGCCGGGCGAAGGTGCGTTGCGCGTTGCGGTAGTGCGCCCGGCGCACCACGTCGTCGCTGGTCAGCAGCACCTGCCCGACCCGCAGGCCGTGCCGGCCGAAGGAGTCGGCATACCGGGCGGCCAGTTGCTGCTGACCCACCGAGGCGGCCGCCTGCTGGGTGGCCAGGTCGCGCGGGCGGCGCCGCAGCCCCAGCGGCGCGAGCCCGGCGGCGATCGCCCCGGAGGAGACCAGCACGACATGGCTGCCGGCCATGGTGCGGGCGGCGACGGCGTCGACCAGCGCGTCCAGCCGGGCCGGGTCCAGCCCTCCGGTGGCCGTGGTCAACGACGACGACCCGACCTTCACCACGACCGTGCGCGCCGCCCCGACGGCGACCCGGGCCGGGCTCGCCGCACCGGCGATTCTGACGGTGTCCACGGACGCGCCCGCTTCCGCTTTGGCGGCAGTTCCGTCATCGTGCGGCATCTGCAACCGCCGCATGCTCACGAAGGTGCCGCGCACCGGACGACGGGGCCACCGCCGTCGGACCCCGCACGACGTCGAGCGTCATCATCGCCCGCTCATCGCCGTCCGGCCCGGCCGGACCGCCGGGAGTCGGTCCCGTCCTCGTCGTCACCGTCGACCGGCAGGCCGCGACGGATCCGGTGCAGCGCCTTGCGTTCCGCGGCGCTGGTGCGGTCGGACGGGTCCAACCGGGTGTCGGTGCCGCGACCGCTCGGCACGGTGTCCAGCCCGGCCGGGGTGGCCGGCTCCCAATCGAAAGTGACGTCCCCGACGGTGACGGGGGCGCCGGGTTGCGCACCCAGCTCCGCCAGCCGGTCCTCCACGCCCAGCCGGGCCAGCCGGTCGGCCAGGTAACCGACCGCCTCGTCGTTGCTGAAGTCGGTCTGCCGGATCCAGCGCTCCGGCCGGGTACCGCGCACCACGAATCCGCCGTCGAGTTCCGGATCCGGCTCCACGGTGAACTGTTCGGAGTCGACCGCGGCGGGCCGGATCACCAGGCGGGGCGCCGGCGGCGCCGGGCGCGCCGCCCGGTCGGCGGCCACCGCCTCGGCCATCGCGTAGCGCAGCTGGTCCAGTCCCTCGTGGGTGGCGGTGGACACCAGGAACACCCGGTGCCCGGCGGCGCGCAGGTCCGCCTCGACGAACTCCGCCAGCTCGCGTGCCTCCGGTACGTCGATCTTGTTCAGCACCACCAGTCGCGGCTTGCCGGCCAGGTCGGTGGGCAGTGACGGGGTGTACCGCTGCAGCTCGTTCTCCACCGCCTCGATGTCGCTGGCCGGGTCACGGCCGGGTTCGGCGGTGGCGCAGTCCACCACGTGCACCAGCACGGCGCACCGCTCCACGTGCCGCAGGAACTCCAGGCCGAGCCCGCGTCCCTCGCTGGCTCCCGGGATCAGGCCGGGGACGTCGGCGACCGTGAACACCTGGGACCCCGCGGTGACCACGCCCAGGTTCGGCTCCAGGGTGGTGAACGGATAGTCGGCGATCTTGGGCTTCGCCGCGGACAGCACCGACACCAGCGACGACTTGCCCGCACTCGGGAAGCCGATCAGCCCGACGTCCGCCACGCTCTTGAGCTCGAGCACGATCTCGGCCGATTCGCCGGGCTCCCCGAGCAGCGCGAAGCCGGGGGCCTTGCGCGCCCGGGACGCCAGCGCCGCATTGCCCAGCCCGCCGCGCCCACCGCGCGCGGCGACGTAGCTGGCGCCGGCACCCACCAGGTCGGCCAGCAGGGTGCCATCGGCATCCAGCACCACCGTGCCGTCCGGCACTCCCAGGTGCAGCGACGCCCCGTTGGCCCCGTCACGGTTGTCACCCATGCCGGGGCGGCCGCTCTCCGCCTTGGCGTGCGGCCGGAAGTGGAAGTCCAGCAGGGTGTGCACGTTCGGGTCGACGGCGAGCACGATGTCGCCGCCGTTGCCGCCGTTCCCCCCGTCCGGGCCACCCAGTGGCTTGTACTTCTCCCGGCGCACCGACGCGCAGCCGTTGCCGCCGTCGCCGGCCTGCAGGTGCAGGACGGCGCGGTCGACGAATCGCGCCATGGTCGCTGTGCCGTCCCTTCCGGATCGATGCTGTGGCGTGGGGTCCCGGCGGTTCCGCGGGACCGGAGTAGCGGGCTCCGGGCCGGCGGGGCCCGGTCGGGCTACCCCGCAGACGCGACGAGGGGCGGGTCCGGGATCGTCCGGACCGCCCCTCGTGGCTGGCTGGTGTGCGTGGCGTCTAGCAGGTCAGCTGGTGGCGGCCGGCTCCTGCTCGGGGACCGTGGTCGGAACGATGGCTACCGTCTTTCGGCCCCGCCGGGTTCCGAACTGCACCGCGCCCGTGACCAGCGCGAACAGCGTGTCGTCCTTGCCGCGGCCGACGCCGTCGCCCGGGTGGAACTTGGTGCCGCGCTGGCGGACCAGGATCTCGCCCGCGCCGACCTGCTGGCCGCCGAACCGCTTGATGCCAAGTCGCTGGGCGTTCGAGTCGCGCCCGTTGCGGGAGCTGGACGCGCCCTTCTTGTGTGCCATGGTAGGAGCGCCTTTCCGTTAAACAGCAGAGCTGGCCGCGCCGGCGGCGATGCCGGTGACCTTGATCTTGGTCAGCGGCTGGCGGTGACCCTGCCGCTTGTGGTAGCCGGTCTTGTTCTTGAACTTGTGGATGACGATCTTGGGGCCCTTGCCGTGACCGACCACCTCGCCGGTGACGGCGACCTTGGCCAACGCCGCGGCGTCGGTGGTCAGCGTCTCCCCGTCCACCAGCAGCACGGCGGGCAGCGTCACCTCGGTGCCTGGCTCGCCCTCGAGCTTCTCCACCTCGATGACGTCACCCTCGGCGACCTTGTACTGCTTGCCGCCGGTCTTGACGATCGCGTACATCGCTTCCTGCCTGTTCGATACCTGCTCGTGGCGCCGCAGGCAGGCCGGTGACCCGTCGCGGCGGTTGGGTGTCGTGCGGAGCGCCCGGTCTCCCGGGGCCGGAGGACCGGCCGTAGGCACCGCAAAGCCCGCTGCCCGGCAGCGGTCGACTACCCACAATACGTGACGATCCGCCGCCCCGGCAAACCAGCGGGTCAGTCGGTGACGGGACCGGCAGCGCGGGACGCGGCCCGTCGGCGGCGCGGCTTCGCCGCGGGCTTCTCGGCCGGGTCGGCAACGGGCTTGTCTGTCGCGTCGGCACCGGTCTGCTGCTCCCCTGGGCCGTCCCCCGGTCCGGTGGTGCCGGTGGTGCCGTCCGTGGCGTCGGTGGCCGGTCCGCCGTTCGACGCCGTGACCGGTACGACGATGTCCACGGCGGCGGTACTCGTGTCCGGAGCGCCGGCCGGCCGGCCGGCAGCGCGACGGCGGCGCACCGGCTTGGCCGGAGGCGCGGCGACCGCCGCCGAGCCGTTCGCGACCGTGTCGGCAGCGGGAGGGGGCTCCGTCGCCGCTTCGGCGCCGTGCTTCGCCACCGCCTCTCCGGACTGCTCCGCAGCCGGTCCCCCAAGTCCGTCCGCAGCCGGCGCCGCGGACTCCTGCGGTGCGGGCTCCGCATTGTGCTCGGTCATCCCCCCGGGCTGCTCGGCGACCGTCACCGCCGCGGGCTGCTCGGTCACCGCCGCCGGCTGCTCGGCGACGGTGTCGGCCGCCGACTGCGCCGCCGACCCGTCCGGTGCGATCTCCGCGGGCCCCTCGTCCTCGTGCCGGAAGACCTTCGGCGCCTTCGGGCCACGCGGATCGGGCTTGGCGTCCGCGGTGATCCGCTCGACCACCAACGGCTCGTATGTGCTGGCGTCGTCGCCGTCACGGCCGCGGCCGCGCTTGCGTCCCTTGCGACCGCCGCGGTCACCGTCCGCCTTGTCCGGCTCCGCCGCGCCGGTGTCCGCGGGCGTGTCGTGCAACAGGATGCCCCGGCCGCCGCAGTGCGGGCAGGGCTCGGAGAACGCCTCCACCAGGCCCAGACCCATCCGCTTGCGGGTCATCTGCACCAGGCCGAGTGAGGTGACCTCGGCCACTTGGTGCCGGGTGCGGTCCCGGCCCAG